>VMES01000112.1 GCA_007375655.1 Parcubacteria group bacterium Greene0416_79
CCTCAATGACCGGCCGAGGGAATGCATTGGCTTCAAAAGCCCGAGAGAGTATTATTCGTCATTAACAGCGTCTGTCCTACTTGAGGGGTAACTGGAGGACCGTCTCCTTCGGGGGATTACAACATTCTTTCAGATTAAATCCAAATCCTTCAAAGAGCCCTTGAAGTTTGGCAATCTCCGTTTGCATTGACTTCACTCTTTTTCCTTGACCCGAATGAATCAGATTCTGAAGGTTAGCCCTAATGCTGAAGGATTTTGTATTGAGTGTGTCGCGCGCCCTTGCATTGAGCGACTCAAAGGATTCGTGCAACAATTCAGGCATGCTCAACCCAAAGATGTTGGCTAGGTGCTCAAGGCCATCCCCGAAATTTTATATGCTCCAACACCAGCTTAAGGTAATCATACCGAATCCCAGGAAAGTAAAAAGGATTATGCTTTCTCCTTCTTTTCCTGCCGTCGGCTTTCCATAGACCGATACAAGATATGGCGCAGCTAGAATACAGAGTTCAAGAAGCCATGTGCTGTTTTGTATGTAAAGTGTCGCGTCGCGCGGTGGCGATGGGGTCTTCACTCTTTTCCTTCTGCCACGCCCGCAAAAGAGGGATGTTAATGCAGCCGTGCTTGTGAAGCCCAAGAATTTTTCTTTTGTCATATTAAGAACGGGTTGAGTTTTCTATAAAGAAAAGTAGTATATTCAGCATGGAAAGTCAAGATAGTGAAAGAACGAAAGTTTTTGTCGGGCTGTCGGGAGGCGTGGATAGCTCGGTTTCAGCCGCGCTTCTCAAAGAAGCCGGATATGATGTTACGGGAGTATTTATTAAGGTATGGCACGAAGGCGCTGATAAACGTGGATTAGAACGCGGATTAACACTGAGGACAGAAAGTAATTCCTGTCATGCAAAGGAGGATCGCCTGGACGCTATGCGGGTCTGCGCAAAACTTGACATTCCGTTTCGTGAACTCAATCTTGAAAAAGAATATAAAAAAGAAGTAGTGGACTACATGATTCGTGAATATCGGGCGGGGAAGACCCCGAACCCGGATGTGATGTGCAACCGTTTCATAAAGTTCGGCGCGTTTTACAAATTCGCGCGTGAGCAAGGCGCTGATTTTATAGCGACCGGTCACTATGTCCGTATTTGTACTGTTAAGGATAAAGCCCGCCCGAGCGACGGTTCAGTCGGGCGGGGATTAAAGGTTAAGGATTTTGGTCTTTTTGCGGGTTCTGACCCGCAAAAAGACCAAAGCTACTTCCTGTGGCAGATTCGCAAGGAACAATTGCCGCATATACTATTTCCGGTTGGCGGGATGTTGAAGTCGCAGGTGCGAAAACTGGCAAAAAGATTCGGTCTCATCACCGCCGATAAAAAAGACAGTCAGGGTCTCTGCTTTGTCGGCAAGGTGGATATGAAAGAGTTTCTCGGACGCTATCTGAGCGCCAAGAGTATGGCGAAGAATACGATTACGGTCTCCCCAAAGAGCCAAAACGGGTTACTTTTTGGCGCGCGGCGCGAGGTAGAGATAGGCAAGTGCAACTGGCTCGTTACTCCAAAGAGGGCAAAACAGTATGCCGCGCGCCTTCGCTACCGCCAGCCGCTTCTGCCATGCCGTGCGCTGCTTCCGCGGCAGACCGCGACTCGTCCACGTTCCCTCCGCGTGCGTTTTGAGGCGCCGCAGAACGCCGTTACCCCCGGGCAGTCACTCGTCCTCTACGACGGAACGCGGCTCATCGGCGGAGGAATCATACCCTAGCCGCATCACCCCTAACTCATAACTGAATCATTGAATGATACAGCGAACTGTCGCGGGTTATTCAGTTATCAATTATAGTAGATACGCTTAACGAATAGCGCACACGAATGGGAACACCCTGCGCTCCGCGCAGGGTCAAATCGGAGCGACCCGCAGGGTCTAACGCCCTGCGTTATTTCTGTTATACTGTCGGCATGGACATCATCAAGGCTGATGGTACAAAGGAGCCGTTTCGCCCAGAGAAGCTTCGGGAGTCGCTCCGCACTGCGGGCGCGAGCATCGGCAGCGCAGACCAGATCGTTGCACATGTGGAGAAGGAACTGACCGGGCAGGTGATGAGCGCGGACATTTACCGCCACGCGTTTGACCTCTTGCGGAAGAGCGAGCACCGCGCCGCGGTTCGGTATTCGCTGAAGCGCGCGATTGCGGCGCTCGGACCGTCCGGATTTCCCTTTGAGAGATATATTGCGGAACTGTTCAAAGCAAAAGGGTACTCGGTCTTGACCGATCAATTTTTGAAGGGGAGGTGCGCCGAGCACGAAGTGGATGTCGTGGCATGGAAGGAAGAAAAGCTGGTTGCCGTGGAGGCGAAGTTCCACAATGAACTCGGGGTCAAGTCCGATCTCAAGGTAGCCCTTTACATCAAGGCCCGTTTTGACGACCTGCGAGGGGAGGCATGCGAGATCGGAGGAAAGACGCGGAATGTCAGCGATTTTCTCCTCATCACCAACACCAAGTTCACCGATAAGGCGGTTCTCTACAGCGAGTGCGCCGGCGTGCCGCTCGTCGGATGGAACTATCCTGCGAGGGGGAACCTTCATGACATGATTGAGGAAACGAATCTGCACCCGGTTACCTGTCTTTCTGTCTTCACCGAGTCCGATTTCAGGCAACTTTTTGAAGCCGGGGTGGTGCTCTGCCGTTCCGTGAGGAGTGACGGCGAAAAGATTCGGAATGCCGGTATTCCGGAAAATAAGATTTCCCGAGCAATTGAGGAAAGCGGCATGTTTTGTCCGATTGAGCAGTAGGACTCTCCACACTCATGGGTGATTACTTATACAAACCGAACCGGAGCGCGGACTGGAATTATGGCGGCGGGAAGTGGAAACTGTCCCGCTCCAAAATTGACCTCTTCACCGAATGTTCGCGCTGTTTTTATATTGACAATAAACTCGGCGTAGCGCGACCGAGGGGTCCCGCATTTACCTTAAACATCGCCGTGGACGCACTCCTCAAGAAGGAGTTTGATCTGCACCGCGCGCGGGGAACGGTGCATCCACTCATGAAAAAATACGGGATTGATGCGGTGCCATTCCGAAGCGAGCATATGGAAAAATGGCGCGAAAATTTTATCGGCATTCAGTACCGGCACCCGCAGACGGGATTCCTCATTACCGGGGCAGTGGATGATGTCTGGATAAATCCTAAGGGTGAGCTCATCGTCGTTGACTACAAAGCAACCGCAAAGGACGGCAGGATTGAATCGCTCTCCGACTCTGGCTGGGATGCGCAGTACAAACGGCAGAAAAGACGCACAAGCCTTCGACGGGAAGCTTGAGTTTGAGGTGACGGTTATTTCTCACGAAGGACAAGACGCCTGGATTCCCCGTTTGCTGGTTGAGCTAAAAAAGTGCCTTGACGGCGAACTGCCTCCGCCTGACCCCGAGTGCGAGTTTTGTGCGTACCGCAAAGCAGTTATCAATGTCACACAAACAATGGAATCAAGAGACAAGAGACGGTCAAGGATTACCGCTCACCATGAAAGCGCTACTCTCTTTTAGGACTCGCGTTCTCCGCATTGTCCGCACGATTCCGTCGGGGCAGACCCGTACCTATGCCGAGGTCGCTCGCCTGGCGGGGAGTCCTCGCGCGTACCGCGCCGTCGGGAATATCCTTAACAAAAATTACGACCCAT
>VMES01000016.1 GCA_007375655.1 Parcubacteria group bacterium Greene0416_79
GTATGAACTGGACAAAGCGGCGCGGCCGATTGGAGCATTTATTGACGATCTCTCCACTTGGTACCTGCGCCGCTCGCGCGAGCGGATTAAGTCGGATGTGCTTGAAGAAAAAGAAGAGGCACTCGGCACGCTTCGGTTCGTTCTTCTTGAACTGTCTAAAGTGATGGCGCCGTTCACTCCCTTCTTCGCCGAATATCTTTTTCTCCAAGTCAATGGTCAATGGTCAATAGTCAATGGTTCTCAAAGCGTGCATCTGGAAAACTGGCCATTCATAGATTCAAGATTCAAGATTCAAGATTCAAGTACTCTTACCGATATGGAAGAGGTGCGGAAGATAGTATCACTCGCGCTTGAGGCCCGAGCCAGAGCGAATGTGAAAGTGCGACAACCTCTTGCGTCTCTTTTTGTTAAGGATAAAGGATTAAGGATTAAGGATTCAGTGCCGTTGCTTGATTTGATTAAAGATGAAGTCAATGTGAAGGCAGTGAGTTTTGATTCCGCGCGCTCTCAGGAAGTGGCGCTAGACACAGCGCTCACGCCCGAGCTTATAGACGAGGGACAGTTTCGCGAGCTTCTGCGTATGGTGCAGGAGACGCGCAAGAAGATGGGATTCAAGCCCGGAGAATTTGCCGACTTGATGGTTAAAGCAGAAGGAGCGTCTCGGCGCTTTGTGGAACAGCATGGACGAAAGCTCATGGAGGTGGCGACACTTCGGGGTATCTCATTTGCAGACACGGTTGAAGGAGAGACCTTTCAAGCGGGCGAGATCGTACTCGTCCTTGCTCTTGTGAAGAGTTGAACCGGATCTCTGTTCTGTTGATAACAGAGGATTGACGCGCGGCAGGAGCGCAAAAACCCGCAGGGGAACACAGTTCTCTTGCGGGCTCTTTTTGTATTGTATGCAGATTACGGACGCAAAAAAGATTTTCTCCTAATGTTGTGTTGCAAAACTTTCTTACTTTAAAGTAAGAAAGTTTCCAGTATGTCCTTAAAGAATGAATGGTAGGGGAGTTAAAAAAACCGGCGCGCCGAGCGCCGGTCATCTTACTTCGCAGATTTTCAGACACCAAAATTTGGTGCTGGGTGAAGTTGTGAAGGTCGATTTTTCTCATAGCTCACAGTTCGTGTATAAAAAGGTTTTTTGGCAGAGTTAATCGTGCTATCATACTGTCGGTGTGTTATTTGAGAAATCTTTACCATGTATGAATGTGAGCAAACTATGTTGCCTTGGAAGCATCCTCTTTTTAACATCCTGTATGACGATGCAGGAGGAGGCCAGCCGGACATTTCGGTTAGTGAAGTACGATGCCGATGACATCTTTTTTTTCGAGCGAATGGAAAATACACTTACCTCGCTGCGCGAGCTTCAGCCATTCCTCTCGACATTGCCGAAGGAAGTCTACATTCGCGTGAAGGAGGGATTCGTGTTGTGGCGAGACGGTGAGTGGCGCTTCGAGAGCGGCATCGATCCAGATATGTACTACGCGGCGCTCCGGCGGCGATACTAATTTTTCCCTCGTGTACTCAAGCGCCCTGCAGGAACATGCGGGGCGCCTTTTTTAATGAGCGAATGATTTTTAATGTGATACAATCGTTTGTATGTCACGAGGTGGCAGAGTTTTTCTCATCCACGGCTGGGAGGGGAATCCCCAGAATCACTGGTTTCCGTGGCTTTCGCTTGAACTTAAGGCGAATGGCTTTGAGGTCAATGCTCCGCAGATGCCGCACGCTGGAGAGCCCAGAGTGCTTGAGTGGACCAGGTTTCTGGAAAGATATGTCGGCAAGCCGAACCGGCATACTTACTTTGTCGGGCACTCGCTTGGGTGCATCGCAATCGCGCGCCACCTCGCGGAGCTTCCCGCGCGGGTGAAAGTCGGCGGATGCGTTTTTGTGGCAGGGTTCAGCGGGCGGCTCAACATTCCCGAAATCAAAGAATTTTACGAATTGCCTTTTGATCCCAACCAAGCAAAAGCGCATTGCGACAAATTCACCATGATCTTTTCCGATAACGACCCGTATGTGCCGATTGAAAAGTCCCTTGAATTTGCGAAGCAACTCGGCGCCAAAACAATTTTAGAGCGCGGAAAAGGACATTTTACCACTAGAGATGGAGTGAAAGCTTTGCCAAGTGCGTTTTCTGCCCTTTTGAAAATGGGCGGCATATCAGCAGTTTAATTTTCAAGTTTCAATGATCAATTTTCAATTACGATTTTATTAAGCATTTAATGATTGATTCATTGTTTGAAAATTGGAAATTGTAAATTGATAATTTTCTTTATGTATCATCTCTATCACACTCCTGCGTTTGTGCTCGGCGGCGCGGCCTTCGGAGAAGGAAGCAGATATATAGCGCTTCTCACGCGCGAGTTCGGACTCATCACCGCGCGCGCGCAGAGCGTGTGCGAGGAGCGTTCCAAGTTGCGCTACGGATTGCAGGAGTGGGCGCTTTCGGAGGTGACGCTCGTGCGCGGAGCGATGTGGCGCGTGACCAACGCGGTCCTCATGTTGAATATCTTCACGCGTCTTCGCGGCGCGCCGGACGCGGTCGCCATGTTCGGACGCGTCTTCCGGCTCTTGCGGCGGCTCCTTCCCGGGGAGGAGAAGAACGAGAAATTATTTTCGGCGGTGCAGGGAGCGTTTGCGTTTTTTGAACACGAGCAGGCGCGCGGCGGTTCTGTGGAGAGCGTTGAGATTATCCTGGTCCTTCGGATTCTCTATCTTTTGGGATACCTCGCGCCGCAGGGTGAGTGCCGGCCCTTTGTTTCCGATGTCCTCGGGTGGGACGCTTCGCTCTTGAGGGAGGCGCAGCGCGTGCGCTCCCGCGCGCTCGCCTCCATCAACCAGTCGCTCAAGGCAAGCCAGCTTTGAGACGCGGAACTGACACAGAACGCCGCCAACCCCAGTACCAGAGTCCACCACGGACTCGGTACGGGGCACTGCACGGAAGCGACACGGAATACCCCGCCTTGTTCCGCGTTCTTTTTCCGTTTCTGTTCCGTGGTATACTGTTTCTACTATGGCGCTTCCTTTGGAGCATGGCCCTGAAAAGGAGAGGCGAAGCAACTTGGAGGAACTTGAAGATCGGTTGTACTCCCGCACTCCGCCGCCGCTTCGGCATGACGAGGAGTTCGGCGGGGAGGAGCGGCACATCCGCATTGCGCCCGGGTGGACGGAAGAGGCGGAGCGGAAGCAGTCGGGACTGTTCCACATTTTTTCACGCATTATGCCCTGGATGAAGCGATTGTTCATTGCGTCCATCATCTTTTTCCTGTTTGCCGCGGGAGTCGCGCTGTACGGATTCTGGCGCGGCGGCAACACCGTCTCTCCGCGCAATATCTCGCTCTCGGTGCTCGGACCGGTCGGGGCTCCCGCAGGGGAGGAGTTCTCCTTTGAGGTTACCGTGGGCAATTACAACGAGATTGACCTTGATTCCGTTGAGTTGCTTGTGGACTATCCCGACGGCACGCGCAATCCCGCAAATCTTTCCGCGGAGCTCTTGCGGTATCGCGAGGCGCTCGGCGCGCTTCCTGCCGGCGGCGCGCTCTCGCGCCGCCTCTCACTCGTGCCGTTTGGGGAGGAAGGCGAGAAGAAGGCGGTCCGCGTGACGGTGGAGTACCGTCCCAAAGGTTCCAGCGGCACGTTTCCGCAGCAGACCGAATATCAGTTTCTTATTAACGCGGCGCCGGTTGGCGTGGTCGTCACGGCGCCGTCCGAAGTCGCGTCCGGGCAGACCTTTGATATTGCGTTGGAGATTGTTTCCAATTCCAATTCGGTCATTAAGGGGTTGCTCGTGAAAGCCGAGTATCCTCCCGGTTTTCAGTTTGAAGCGAGCGCGCCGCCAACCGCTCTTTCCAAGAACCTCTGGCAGCTTGGCGACCTTAAGCCGGAGGGGACAAAGACCGTGCGTCTCTCCGGCCGCATTGTGGCCGCGGAGGATGAGGAACGGACCGTGCGCTTTTCCATTGGCACGGCGAGCCCGAAGGACGATAAAGCATTAGGGGTCGTCTTTTTGACTGAGGCGCCGAGCGTCTCAATCGCGCGCCCCGTGGTCGGCGTTGAATTGTTGCTTAACGGCGCGCGCGGAGAGAAATTCGTGGCGCGGAGCGGGCAGGCGATCCGGGCGGATATTCTGTGGAGCAACAATCTTGCGGCACGCATTATAGACCTGGAGCTTATCGCGAGGATTGAGGGTCGGATATATACCCCGCAATCCGTTGCGGCTTCCGGCGGCGCGTATGATGCAGGCGCCGCAGCGATTCGTTTTGGCAGCGCGGAGCAGCCGCGGTTTCGGGAAGTCGCGCCCGGAGAGAGCGGAACCGTAAGTTTCAGTTTTACGCTCTTGCCCGTTGCCACTGACCCGACGCTCTTCCAAAATCCGGAGATGAAGGTCAAGGTCTTCGCGCGCGGCACGCGTTCCGATACAGGCGGCGTTTCTGAGGAAGTGGTTTCATCGTTTTCCACCGAAATCAAAGTTGCGTCAACGCTCGGGCTGCTCTCGCGCCTCTTTTATGCGGGCGGGCCGTTTGCCAATTCCGGACCCGTGCCGCCGAAGGCAGGGACCGAGACAACGTACACGGTGGTGTGGTCCCTTTCAAACTCGTCCAACAACGTTTCCGGAACGCGCGTACAAGCCCTTCTGCCTTCGTATGCGCGCTGGCTTGACCAGGTTTCGCCTTCCTCCGAGCGGGTAACGTACCATTCGGCGGGAGGACAGGTCGTTTGGGAGGTGGGGGAGATTGCCGCGCCGGTCGGATTCGGCAATGCCCCGCGCGAGGTTGCGTTTCAGATAGCGGTCTCGCCGAGTCAGAGCCACGTCGGTACTGCGCCGGTGGTCATCGGGGAGGCGGCGGCCGAGGGAGAGGATCGGTTTACCAATACGATCGTAACGAGCAACACGCGCCCCGCTCACACCACGGCCTCGCTCTCGGACGGAGGAGATAGCTCTAAGAGCGGTATCGTAGTGCCATAACTTTGTTTAGGAAGTTTTAGGAAAGGAAGAATTTCAGATAATCAAGATACCATGGCTGCGATGAGCAATACTCTTATGGAGAACATTGTTGCACTCTGCAAACGGCGCGGGTTTGTGTACCCGAGTTTTGACATATACGGTGGATTGGCGGGGTTTTTTGATTACGGTCCCTACGGACTGGCGCTCAAAAATAACATTGTGAGTTTGTGGTGGAAGCAGTTTGTGACAGACCGCGAGGATGTGTACGGCATTGATTCAGCCACTGTTACCAAAAAAGAGGTGTTACAGGCAAGCGGCCATGTGGGAGGATTCGTTGACCCGATGGTGGAGTGCAAAAAATGCGGTGAGCGTTTTCGAGCAGATGAGTTTGGATTAGAAGTCGTACCCGCATCAATAACTGATAAGTCCTGTATTGCAGCGCGAATGCCTCGAGAACTTCCTTGTCCAAAATGTGGCACCAAGGGTGAGTATACTCCCCCGTACATGTTTCAAATGATGTTCAAAACTAATGTCGGTGCGAAACAAGATGATACTTCAGTTGCCTATCTCCGTCCCGAGACCGCGCAGGGAATATTCGTCAATTTCAAGAATGTTATTGACTCATTCCATCCCAAACTACCCTTCGGTATCGCGCAGATCGGTAAAGCGTTCCGCAATGAAATCGCGCCGCGCGACTTCCTCTTTCGCGCGCGCGAGTTTGAGCAGATGGAGGTGGAGTACTTTGTGAAGCCCGCGGCATGGCAGGAAGCGTTTGAACTCTGGCGCACGAAGATGCACGAGTGGGTTGCGGCGGTCGGAATTGATACGGCAAAAGTGCATGAGCGTGAGGTGCCGGAGAGCGAACGCGCCCATTACTCAAAACGCACTATTGATTTTGAATTTGATTTTCCGTTCGGACAGAAGGAGCTCTACGGGCTTGCGTATCGCACCGACTATGATTTACGGAATCATGCGGCCGCACGCGGCGTTGATCTGTCGTATACGGATGATGAGACGAAAGAGAAGTTCATCCCGCATGTCATTGAACCGTCACTCGGTGTCGGGCGGACAATTCTGGCAGTGCTCCTTTCCGCTTACACTGAAGACGAGATGAATGGAGAACCGCGAATCTATTTGCGCCTCAAACCCGTGCTCGCTCCCGTCAAAGCGGCAGTATTTCCGCTTCTAAAAAACAAACCCGAGTTAGTCAAAAAAGCCCGTGACGTGTACGACTCTTTGCGTTCCGCGTTGCACGATTCGCGCTACACGTTCGCCTGGGACGACAATGGCAACATCGGCAAACGCTACCGCCGTCAGGACGAAATCGGCACGCCGTTCTGT
>VMES01000113.1 GCA_007375655.1 Parcubacteria group bacterium Greene0416_79
AGAGAGTGCGGTCGCTGCAAGAGGCCAAGGCGGCAGCTGAGCGAAAGGCGCTTGAGGAGGCGAGCGGCGACTTTGAAAAGGCAAAGAAGATCTTGCGGCGAAAAGGTGCGGAGGCCTCGGCACAGGCAGCGCACCGCACGCTTGGCGCGGGCGCTGTCGCGGCGTACCTGCATCACGGGGGGAGTATCGGGGCGATGGTCGTGCTTTCCTGCGAGACCGATTTCGTTTCCGGAAATGAGGAATTCAAGGCGCTTGCCCATGATGTGGCGATGCATGTCGCCGCGCTCTCTCCCGAATTCATCAAGAAAGAAGACGTGAGCAAGGAAGCCAGAGCAGGGGTACGCGAGGCGCTTTTGCGGGAAGTGGCGGGAAAGCCGAAAGAGATGCAGGAGAAGATTCTTCTGGGGAAGCTTTCCAAATATTTCGGGGAACGAACGCTTCTGGAGCAGCCGTTTGTCAAGAATCCGGAGATGACGGTCGGCATGCTTCTTGACAGCGCCGTGCAGAAATTCGGCGAGCGGATCGAGATTTCCCGTTTTGTCCGTTTTGCCGCAGGCAATCGGGCGTAACGCTACAACGTATGGGAGGAAGTTTGATACTATTCGCCGTTTCTTTTCTGGGGCTGTGTGTGCTCTTTGTGTGCAAACATCTTGAAGAGACGCGCGGCATGCGAACGCCGCTCTCTTCGCTTCGGCGACGCGGGGATTGGTTGGTTACCGATGGATGGGTTTCGTGGACCGCGCGGGTCAGCCGGCACACGCACGAGCTTTTTGTTTCGAGCTTTTCTTTCTTTAAAGACGCGGCGCATGACGTTGCAGCGCAGTTGCACCGCGGACTCCATTCGTTCTCGGTTTGGTTTGGCGAGTATCTCAAGCGCCGCAACGCGCGCAAAGAGCGCGGCGCCGCCTCTGTGTATGTGAAAAATATGCTAGAGTATAAACAAAAGATACAGACAGACGCGGATACGCATGCGGATAAGCACATGGATGAGCGCGGATAAGCGGCACGCCGTCCTAGCTCAGTTGGTAGAGCGCCAGTTTTGCCTGTCCCGTACATTAAAGCCGCCTTAGCTCCTCCGCAGCAGTCCGCCCGAGGCGGACGCTATGGGGTAGGCAATGGTAGTGATAGAGAGCGATCGCGGCGCCTGCCCCGCATAACGCCGGTGTAGCTCAGTGGTAGAGCAGCGCTTTTGTAAAGCGAAGGTCGTGGGTTCAAATCCCTCCACCGGCTCCATAATCAAACAGACATCAGTTTTAGAATTTTTTTGATGGGCGGCTTCAATAGCCGCCCATTGAATTTCCGCAACGCCGCGCGCTTCGCGCGCGTGAAGTGTCAGGTTCAATCCGAAAATTTTTTTAACGAATGATTTTTTGAGGGGTAAAGGGGATTGGCGATTTTCTCCTCCAATGACTTCTTGCGCAAGAGAAGCCCTGCCCTCTCGGAGCGGTAGGTTTCCTGCTCAATATCTTGGTCAAGATATGCGTCAAGAAGGCGTTGGAGTTTTTGAGAAATGCCTTGTATCTCGCCCCGCGCTTCTTGGACAAGGGCGGTCGTAGATTGAGCGGCTTCCTTCTCGTCCCGCTCGGACATCTTCGTAAGCTCCGCCGCCCAATCTGCAGGCATAGCATACTTTTTGAGGAGGTTTGATAACTGCCGGTCAAGCATTTCCTCGCGGATAGGCGGCTCGGAGCACCGGACCGCTTTGTTCTTTCTGGTGCACCGATAATAGGTATATTCGTGGACATTACCGTTTTTCTGCCGCTTTATCTTGTGCTCGGCGGTTATCATCATGCCGCAAGTGCCGCACCGGATAGCCCCGCAAAGGGCTTGCGGGTGATTGGCGGGGCTTGAAGGTGGCTTGCTTCGCGCCTTCAATGCCGCCTGAACCTTGTCAAAAAGTTGCTTCGTAATAATCGGCTCGTGGTTTCCTTCGTGGAGTTCTCCGGTATAACGAAAGAGGCCGATATAAAAAGGATTGGATAGAAGGTAAGACACATTGTCGCGCTTCATCGGATTGCCGCCTTTTGTTTTGATTCCGTTCTCGGCAAAGAAGTTGGCGGCGTCCTCCAATCGCCAGTTGCCTTCGGCGTAGAGTTCAAACGCGCGCCTCACGATTTTTGATTTTTTCTTATCAACGGCCACGAGCTTGATGCGGGAGTCGTTGATATAACCGAGCGGCGCGCGGCCCGGATAATCGCCGCGCTTGGCTTTGGCGTCAAGGCCGCGTTTGGTGTTGGTTTTCAAATCAAGAATAAACTGGTTCGCCATTCCGAACTCTACGCTCGTCATCAAAACATTGTCCGTCGGGTAGAAACTCCGGTCGTGCGTTTTGATATGTCGGATAACGCCTTGCTGTAAAAACCAACTGATTTGTCCGCCGTCCACCGGATTGCGGGCCAAGCGGTCAAGTTTCCAAGATATGATACCTTGCGCTTCGCCTTTCTCTATGCGGGCGAGCATTTCGTTGAACACGGGACGGCCCGGCTTCTTGGCCGATTGCCGTTCAATAAACTCTTGGGCGATGTTTAGGTTTTCGTCCTTGGCCAACGCGCGCAGGACGGCAAGCTGGTCATCAATAGACCGGACTTGCTTATCTTCAACATCGGTGCTTTTGCGGGCGTATAGACATTATATATAAAGATATATAGGCATGTCAAAAGACCAGCCGACAATAGGCAAAACAATTCGGAAATATAGGCAAGACAAAGAAATGTCGCAAGAAGCACTGGCGCGGGCGGCCAATTTGTCGCTTCCTACTATCGTTAAAATTGAATCCGGTGAAACGCCCAATCCAAGCATTGATACAGTTAAAAAACTTGCCGCCGCGTTGAGTGTGAGTATAGATGAGTTATTGAAATAATTATGTACGACAATACAATTGCGCAAAAAATAGCCCAGCAGAACAAGCAAAAGCCGCTAACTAACTTTGCGAGCGTCAAACCAAATACCCCGCTTAAGAAGTTGAATCTGAATTGGGCCGAGGGCGATTTGCCGGAGCATCAAAGGACAAAGCATGTTCATCGTCTACATCCATATCTCGGCAAGTTTGTTCCCCAGCTTGTAGAGGTATTTTTAAGGAAGTATAAACCCACTCTGGTTTACGACCCATTTGTAGGAAGCGGGACAACCTTGGTTGAATCAAACGCACTCGGTATAGATTCAATTGGTGCTGATATATCGGCATTTAATGTTTTGCTCTCAAAAGTTAAAACGGATGATTACGATATTCCCGTACTTGAAAAAGAAATTTACGATATTCTGAATCGTCTTAGTATTCATA
>VMES01000017.1 GCA_007375655.1 Parcubacteria group bacterium Greene0416_79
AAGCGTATACTGCCGCTTTTTCTTTGCGCCCTCGGACCCCTTGAAAGAACCGAGATGCACGATGCTCCCGCGAAGCGAGAGCCGCGCCGCAGTCGCGAGTTCGGCAACAAGAAGGCGCGCCGACGCTTCCCCGGTCGGTTCCTCGCTCGCGAGGTTCACTAGATACGGCGCGTGGAAATAAATAGGCTGGATGCCAAGTTCCGCGGCGCGTCTGCAGAAAGAATGCGCCGCGGCATCCGAGAGAATCGGCGGTCCCGCGAAACTGCGCGGGTTTCCGGAAAAAATCTGAAGGCAGTTCGCGCCAATCGCCGCGGCCCGCCCGAGGGCCTCTTCATACCCGCCCGCAATGGAGAGATGCGCTCCAAATGTCATACACAAGTAGTATAGCAACAGCAGAGAGCGTGGGGTACTTCTCCTGAACTCATCCAACTTTTTCTTCCCCCACCCTTCCACACTTCCCACACTTCCTAAACCAAACAAGTAGCTACGATCGTAATTACTTGTTTGGAATCACTTCTTCAGTTTCTTAAACGCACATTGAGGAGCGGCACCGAAGGGGGTTTAACCCTGCGGGCAGTTTTCTCCCTCGTCGGTATCACCCGCTCCACCCTGCGCGGAGCGCAGGGTGTTTTTCCAGTAAACCCCCCACACCTTGTTCCCCACACCAATCCGCCGCGGCGGATTGGTGTGGGGAACAAGGAAAAAGGGAACCCTGAGCAGAGCGCAGGGCATTTCACACAAGGTGTGGAGGTAAAGTAACGTGAGCTGCATGTAGGAGCATTATTTGAACGCTCAATCGGAATACTTTCTTACTTTAAAGTAAGAAAGTATTCCGATTCCCCCGTTAAAGAATCCGACAAGAAAACCAAACTTTCCTAACGGGGATGCCTGAAGGGCAGGGGATTTTTTGAAGTCCCTCCATCGCCTGAACAGGCGGGCTTTATCGTGATAAAAAATCACTGCGTTTCTTCTCACGCGCCTCAATATCCTCCTCATCAAGCCCGAAGTAGTGCCCCACCTCGTGCCAGACGGTCTCGGCAACAATTTCGCGGACCGCCTTCCTAAACGGCTCGCGAGCGGCCTTCTCTGATCTAGCAATAACAGACAGGGGTTTGTTATGGCTCGCCTCCGCGATTCTCTCTCGCGCCTCATCCTCGATCGGCTTTTGATACACAATAATGGCATCTGGAAGCGTGGGGCCTACTCCATATTCCTCGCCGCGCGCCGGATTCGGCACGCCGCGATAGAAACCGAGAAGCGTCTCGCCGGAAGAGAGCCCGGCTTCGCGCCGCACCTCCTCCGAGGGTGCGTCCTCAACCAAAAACGCGACGTTCCTGATCTTCGCGCGGAACTTTTCCGGCAACAGAGCGAAACCCTCCACTACCAGTTTTTCAAATTCTTTGCGCTCCATGCCTCCATCGTATGCTGCACCGAGTACAATTGCAAAAACCCGCCGTTGCAAAAACAAAAAGGAGGCCGCGAACGTATCACCCGCGCCTGGCGCGGGAGCGTTCCACTTCGGTGAGATACTTTTTGCGCAGGCGCACTGATGTTTGAGTAATCTCCAGATACTCGTCGTTGGCCATGCTTTCAAGACCGCGCTCAATAGCGGGAATTAAGGCGCGTTCTGAGTCTCTTTTTGCGCGCGCTCCCCACGGGAAGAAGAGACAAGCGCCTCCTCAATGCGCCCGAGGCGGCGCGAAATGCCTGCAATGTCCGCCTCGAGTTTGTGAAGCGTCACTTCTTCCTTTTGGAGTTCGGTCTTAATCTGCAACTCCGTCTTCTCAACAAATTTCTTGCCGCGCAGAATCCCGCTCGCGAGCAGGCGGTCGTTGACGAAGTGGGCGACAAGCGTTCCGGTAGTAAGCAAGATCACGATGCTTATGAAAAGCGTCACCCAGCCGGTCAGCACTTCAAACTCATCGGCAACCATCCAGAGCCCCCGGAAGAAGAGCACGATGCCGGTGCCCGAGACGAGCCCGTAGAGCACCGGCTGGCGGCTTAATCTCGCACGGATACGATCCTCCAGTTGGTCAAAGAAACGAAAAAATCCCATGTCACTACTATAGCACGGGAGCGAAAAGCACGGTAGCGCGGGCAAAGCCAGTCGTTGACTTCGGAAAAAGGGCGTGTATGCTAGGAGAAGTTTGCTCAACCTACAACACTATATACCGTATGACGACTACAATTCCCGAGACAATTTCCACTCCGGCAGACGCCGCGCTGCCCTTCCTCGACCCGCTTGGACACCAGTTGAAGCTCATGGGGGTTCCCTTGCTCAGCCACGAAGCAGTGGAAAGGTACAAAAAGTGACCCGTGCGCGCATGAACGCACGCCTCTTGCTTAAAGATTCAGACAAGATCGGAACGATGCGGGCTGTGTTAAGAATCATCCTGCTCTGCGCCGCAATTGCGGGGTTTGTAACCTTCAAACACCATTCCAACTTTTTCATTGCTGCATTCGCCGCAATCGTCCTTTCCATCATCATGCTGAATCATCTACAGAGCATGGAAGCACTCGTGGCAGAATGGCGCGCGACGCCTCTCTTTAATGCGGCGGGCGAAGCGATCTGTCCGGTATTGCTCAAACATCTTGAGGACAAACTCATGCCGCGTGAGGTCTACCGTATAGCCGTGGAGATCCACCAGCGCGTCCCCGGAGCCCAGCTCTTCCTTGAGAAACTCGGCGCGGACCCGATTCTCAAGGTGGAAGACAAAGCAACCACCCACTGGCTCGCCGTATGGGAAAGAGAAACCCTGATCGCCGGACTCGGAACGCAATGGCCGAAAGAACCGAACTCAGCGTAAATATGAAAGAGAACACCGTAAGCCCGATGCCCGCTGACGAGGCAAAAGTACACAGGAACCGGATCATCTTCTGGGTCATCGTGACAACGATTGCTACGTGGATCCTCTTGTTGTTACTGGTCAAATTGATTGAAGACTGGAAAGCGTCTCGCGGGCAGTTAGGGAAAATGAACGAATGCGCACCACACGCCGCCGAGGCAACTTCTTCGGCGGCCTTTTCTTTTGGAACCTTGAATGACGAACTCTCCCCGAGGATCGAGGGAGAGGGTTCAAACGTATCAGTCCTAAATCCTACAAAATTCTGGCGTATTCGGGATAATGTTCCTTCATTAACTCTTCCTTCAAAAGAAAATGGTATTCCACGCGCCCCGATATTTCTTGGCATGCGAATCGCAATTCACGGTATTTTGTCGGATTCCCGTGAATCTCCGTTAAAAACAGCTCAAATTCACGGGTTTTCTGCGGTTACTTAAAACCACCGGCATGGCCGGTGGTTTTAAGCATCATCTCTTTTTTGCGGGTTTCTTTTTGGCGCTCACCGAGGCCTTCGGCTTTTTCATTTCCTTTTTGGGAGTGGGGGCGATCTTCATTCTAGCAAGGGTATCATGCAAAGTTACGGTGTGAGCGTTCGTCCTCGGAGCAGAATGTGCGGTGTTCCCTAAAATATTGATAAGTTTATCGAGCTTGGATATCACCGTGGCGAGCTGGATCTTAATATCATCAAGGCGCTTGTCCTCCCCGCTTCCCTGCTTCGGCGGAGCATATGAAGGCCGGGGGGCAACATCTCTCCTTTGAAAATGCGGAGACGGACCGCGCGAGCCCACCCTGAGGATGCTTGAGGGGTCGCGCCCGCCTCCCCGATCGCCCCGATCGCTCGCTGACGCTCCTCTCATAATCTGGAAGCAGTCCTTACAGTAGACCGGACGGTCACCGCTCGGCCGGAACGGGACCTCGCACGGCTTGCCACACTCGGCGCAGGTTGCTTTGAACATCTCCCTTCGGGTTCCCTCAAAACCTCCGGCCCTCTCGCCCCGGTCTTCCCCCCTGACATTGGGTCTGCCACCGTCAAAACTCGGCCGTCCGCCCGGACCGCGGTTAAAAGTATCGCCTCCCCTATGCTTATTTCCCCCGGATTTTTTAAAATCTCCCATATAGATTCAGATTATTATTAATAAGACCTAGTCTACACTAAGTGAGAGGAATATGCAGGGCGATGTCACCCGCCTTAGCGGGGCATACTGCTTCACCCCGCCAAATTATGGTTTCCCTCCAATGCTGCATTATACGACCAAGTTAGAACCTTTTTCAAACAGAACGCCACCGAAGAATGACGACCACTGCGGCTCGCCGACTCGCCGCTACGCCTCCGCTTCGCTCTTTTAAGTCAGTAATGGAAAAGCGGAGGCTCGGGAGAAGACAAAGAAAAAGACAGTGTGGTTTCGTCCTCATGGTAGCATATCCTTGTGCGCCGTGACGAAGCAAGATAACCCTCGGCATTCGCCTCGGGCATTTCCGCTAGGGCTGCTCGCGCCTAGATACTTGGTATGCCGCTTTTCCTCGCATTCCCCGCCCTTACGGGACGGGTGCTCGGGCGGCATCCTGTTTGGGGGAAGGAAGGAATCCTTCCCCCAGCGCCTCCTCGCCTCGTGCGTCCTTGTTTTACCGTCGTCGCCGACTCCTAGGTAAAACAAGGCGCATCCGCCATAAGGGCGGACAGGGCTCGGCCAACCGGAGGCGCACAACCCCCTTCCTCGTTTCCATTACAGAGTCTGCGGTGTCGCTTTCGCTACGAGAGTATGGTGGCTTCGGCGAACGGCGGCGCTCACCCCTTCGTCACGGACGCCCTAGCGGAAATGCCCGAGGACGAATCAGAAGACACTGTGCTTGCCCCTGAAGCCCGCGTGAGTACACGTCGGGCTTCTTCCCACCCGTGCGCGCACAACCCCCGCCGTTAGGGGTAGCCCGAGGGGAACGGCGGGGGCTCCCTTGCCCGAACGGCTCACCAATTTATGCAAACGGCTCACATAGAAGCTAAGTGAGCCGTTTGCCGTTTTGAGATGTGAAGCACAACTATCGCTTCTTCCCCTTTTTCCCTTTTCCGGATTTCTTTTTTGCCATGTTGAGACAAAGTTAATGATAATACTAAATCACGTTTTCAATATTTTACCATACGTTTAGCTAAGTCCACAAATCCTAAATAGTAATACTGGTCGTCTTTTTGTAACCGAGAGACATAGTTTTTGATTTCTTGGTTATCATATGAGTTCATTAGAAGGTCGCTGTGGAGATTATATATCATGTCGTCTGACAATACACCGGATTTATTCGCGGCATCCGCCCAATTAAAAAGAATGAGATAGTTGTCCAAATCATCTTGGGTTAAGGCTCCACCATTTTCTTGAAGAATGGGCTTATTCTCAATAATCGCGCGAATAATCTTCGGATTATTCTTAAATACTCTATCCGAGCTTATATCCTCGAACAGTTGCAGTGATAAAGTTCCTGAAGTTGTCTCACTAAGATTGCGCAATTCTATACACGCGACATAAAAGCCGCCTAAAAGCAGCAATGTTTGAGCAATGGCGATAGTCCTAGTGAAAGTAAGAAATTTTATTATCTCTCGTATATACGTCATTCTGATTTGAATCTAGGAACGGTAAACTTCCTCTAGCGTTTTCCCATCCTCCGTTTTCCACTTCTTCCACCCACTCGTTGAGTTACCGAGAATAATATCTGACGCGGCACTTGGACTATTGAAAACGTAATCCTTTATAAAAACATAAAATCCGTCTGCCCGTTCTTCTACATAGCCAGTTGCGATAAGTTTTTCAATAAGTCTTTTATTCCTATCCACAACAGCTCTACTAAAATTTGTAGTCGCAGTTGACCCCTTGTATACAACAAATCCGTCATTCGTCATGCGGCCCGTAGCACTCGCTTCTTTGCCCTTGCATACAAAAAGCGGGTCTGATGAATCCTTTCGTTCCCTTGAGATAGCCTCATGTAAAATCGGGTAACCGAGAGCAGAAAGTAACAGCTGTAGGTGCTTAAGAAATTCCTCCACCTCTGCGACATCGGCTTCCGATAAAGACGGCAATGAGGAGTCTGCGCCGTTTTGAAGCTCGTATCTTTTTGCCTTATTCGCCAAAGATAAACATCGGCTTTCCAGAAACTTTACATGGGCTTTTGTTAAGTTATTATCTTTGCTCACAAAAGCAATCGCTGTCTGCCAGAAATCCTTATTGTTATCGTGATGAAATAACCTATTCCAAAGATTTTCTGCCTCTCCCACGTATACTGTAGGTAATAACGCTTCTTCTGTTTCCTTACCAACTAGAAAATACACCGCTGGTTTGTTACATTCCGACCTGCTCTTTGCTTCTTTGAGCTTATTTCGCGGTATGATAACGGCTTGTCCAACCCAGTTGCTTAACTCAACTGTACGCAAGCCGTCCGGCTCACCGTCTATTAGGAACATTTTTATAGTCTTAGGGCTTTGCAAACTCATAAATGAAATCTATAAACTATAAAGCACCTCGCTTTCATCCAAGTGCTTAATGAACTCCTCGATTGTTTTCGGAGCAATAAAAAGACCGTCGGTCTTTTTTACAAATTCAATCTGTCTCAAAGAATCTGAAAAGATGCTCGGCGCAACAAAGTAACACATTGAACTTTTTGCTTTCTTTCCAAATTCTTCCAAATGGCGAACAATAGGCCACACTTCCATCATGGTTTGAGTTCTGCCTTCCGACATTGTAACCTCAATTAAAATGCCGTTTACATTTTCGTAACACTCAATATCTCCTGTGTTTCCAGTACCGGCGGCGGTTGCCGTTGGAATGCCCTCGTCATCAACAGGATAATTAGGAATAACTTTTACCTTCGGGAACTTTGACTTAATTGCTAGTGCTGTCAAGAACTCTAATCTAATAGGGTTTGATAGGTATTTCAAAATCTCATCGTTGGTCAATTGCCTACCTCCAAGATTCAACATTTCCGTTTTTATGGTCTCCCAAGGATAAACCTTAATCCACTTTTTCAAGTACTTATCCTGTTCTTCAACCGTTACGGACTTGGTTAAAACAGAAACCAGATTTTGGTCCACTTTGGAGATATATTCAAAATACTTTTCCTCGGAATCATACTTCTCATATTTTGCGTAAGTCTTAAGAACATAGTCAACCTTTGCCTGTTCGTTCTTGTTTATGTCAATAAATCGGCCACCGCCACGAAGTGAGATTAAGCCAGTTAGCCTCATTTTCCTGACAAACTCGTCGGGATAGTCAGTCATTATAGACTCGTTATCCCGTACTATGTCCGTCCCCTGCATTATCTCATCTCGGCATATTTCAGAAATAACTTCCATACTTGGAGAGTATCCAAATCTCTTTCGCAACTGTTTGATTCGTACATATAACTTCTCCGCGTCACTATCTTTCCAATAAATTACTAAGGGAATCTCTAATCTCGAAATGCCTGTATTGTTAAAGTTCTTATCCTCGTTTAGCCTTTTTATCACTTGTAACAGAAGGATTAATGGGACATTTTCATTCAGCACTCTACGAAAGGGGTTATTACTCTGATATTTCACGAAAGCATTTAGAAATGCTTGTTGCTCAAACTCCGGATGATTAGAATCGACCAATTTCAAACCAATTTCGGAAAATCTAATAGGTTTCCCAATTTCATAGAAAACAAAACCAAGCTCTTTCGCAAGCTTAAACCATGTATCAAAACGAGATGGCCAACCTTTATTAAACCCTGCTTCTTTGTGATTCTGTGGATTATCTTTTAGGACTTTGGCTACCTCCTTGTCTGTTAAGGGGCTCTTTTCGTTAATCTTATTTTTAATAGTTTTGGTTAGTCTTGTAGGTTTATATAATCCGATTCTTATCAGTTCGCCGGAGATCTCCTCTGCTAACTCATTTGCTAAAACCTGTCTATCATAATTTTTAAGCACGCCTAAAAACCACTTCAACCGTTCAGGGTTTCTCATTGTTGTTGTAAACAATAGCGGCTTATATTCTGATGCACGTCTGTTCATACCTTTAGTAGTTGGTTATCAAGACCTCTTTAATCTTCTTTTTACTGTTGTCGTGATAACTGATGTAATTGCTTTTTATGTCGTGTACCTTATATTTCCCCATCCAATCTAACAGCAAGTCATTCTTATCTCCGTTATAATGCGTTACGTTAGACAGTGCAAATCTAACACCTTCCGAGTGGAGTTTGTCAATCAACTTGAGCAAATCAGACTCCGCCGTTCTGTCCCAAAGCTTGTTATACTCACTTGAAGCGATTAGATAAGGAGGGTCGAGGTAGACAAAATCGTTCCGTGAAAATATCTTATTAGAGAAGAAAGACCGGAAATCCTTTGCGGTCAACTCAATACGTTTGTCTCCCACAAACTCAAAATATGCATTCAGTGCCGAGACGACGTTTTTATTAAAGTCTACATTGCCTACGGGTAAATTGAACTTGCCCCCGCCGTTAAATCTGAGCATTCGATTGAACCCATATATAAGCAAGATGTACAAAATCAACGGGTCATTTTCCTTTTCGTTGTTAACACACACCCGCAATTTTTCATAACCTTCTTTGTTGAACCTTGCAAAATATGTTTTCTTCCATTGCTCTTTCAACGAACTAGGAACTATATCTTCCTTATAAGACTTTGAGAGTCCGTATTTTTGAGTTATTTTTTCTACTGCCCTAAAAAATGTATCGGGGTTTTTCGCGCTCTTGATTAAGAGACTGTGTATTGCAACGAGATGCTTGTTTACATCATTTAAGAAATACTTTTTCGCGGTAATATTCAAGAATACTGTACCGCCACCAACAAATGGCTCAAAAAAAGTGTTCACCTCCTTGGGGAAGAAGTTGACCAACTGATTCATCAGCTTGTATTTATCTCCAACATAGAATAGCGGAGACCTTTTTATACTTTTTGTCATTTGGTTTTAGTCACAAAAAGAAACTCCTTGTGATTGTTAAAATCAGTATTTCCTGCATTAAAATGTCGATAATCCTTCTCAAAGACTTTTGTCTCCCCTTTTTCAGACAAAATCCTGTGAATTTCTTCGTGTGTAATTTTATTGAGCGAAGAACTACTTTTCGAAGCGTAGGTGTTGTTATATGAAACAACCAAAAATCTCGCGTCTATATCTCGTACTAACTCTGCGAGTTTGTCTTTTGCAGTATTCCGACAGTAATCACTCATATTTTCTTCTGTGGGTTTTAGTGCTGTTCCGTAGAGTTTAGGTTGGTCCCACTTAACTAAAGTCTCAAGTACGTGATAAAAACGGCTGTATTGCCTTGAATTGTAGGGTGGATCAATGTATACGATATCCGTGTGTATTTTCCGTGCCAAAACATTTGCATCTTCTCTATATACCTCAACGTCTTCAACCTGAATGGGAAAAATGGAACGCATTGCAAAAGTATCATCAACCAGCGTTTTCTTAAAGTATGCGTCATAGTGACCGACTGTATTGGCAATTTTATCTATTGCATACAGCAGTGAAGAAATAAGTACGTAGTACTCCTTTTCAGTTAAAATATTTTTCTTTTTCTCGATATCATCTCGAATGAACCCAATGACTTTTGCAGAACTCCGGCTAAAGTACTTTCCACCAAAGTTCCGAGAAAAGTAATTGTCCCGCAAGTCCTTTCCGTTTATGAGATTGTATTCTTGAATAATGCTGTCAGTTTTCTTTTTGTCCCATTCACCCTTATCAAAGAACGCCTTATAGATAGCGTGATTAGAATGCAGAAAATCGTTTACAATGACATTCTTAAAACGTGTCGCGGCTCTTGCCGCCACAACGCCAGTACCCGCAAAAATATCCGTGAAAGAATTACCGCTACACTCTTTATCTAAAATAGAGAAAATCCAATCAGCTAACTTGTACTTATTACCGATATATCGGCGGTTTTGTAGTTGAGAGAGGTTCTCCGCTTTACTAAAGAGTGGCAATGCCGTCTGACTATTTGACTCCTTTTCCTGATAAAATCTTTTGACTAACGAAATCGCTGCTACAATTTGTAACGCCTTGGCGCTGCCGATTCCTGCGATTTTTCGTAAATCACCTACGGTAATATCCAAAAAATCTTTACCGGACTTCTGAATAATTTGCTTTGCAAGTTCCTGAACATTTTTCCCTTGTATTCCACTACCCAAAACAATAGCCAAAAGTTCGCTTTTGGATAATGCATCCGGTCCTTTCTCAAGAAATTTCTCTCTTGGACGGCTATCTTTCGGTAAGTCCTTGATTTTCATATTACCCACATTCTAGCATTCTTTTGAGTAAAAACAGCCGCCCGACCCTCGCCCCGCTTTTCCATTACTGACTTAAAAAACACGCGCGCATTCTTAAGAAAAAATGGAAAAGGAAAGCGGGGCGAGGGGCCCGCCGAGTCCGCGAGGCGGGG
>VMES01000018.1 GCA_007375655.1 Parcubacteria group bacterium Greene0416_79
GGATATCCACACGCTGAAGCGGAGCCAGCTCTACAGGCATCGCCGCAGAATCGGCTGCGTCTTTCAGGACTTTCGGTTGCTGCCGCAGAAAACCGCGTACGAGAACATTGCGTTCGCCATGGAAGCGGCGGGACGAACCGATGGGGATATTGCGGCGGACGTGCCGTATGTGCTGGAACTCGTTGCGCTCCGCGACAAGCTGGGAAATTTCCCGCACGAGCTCTCGGGCGGCGAGAAACAGCGAGTCGCGATTGCGCGCGCCATCGTGAACCAGCCGGACCTTCTTATTGCCGATGAGCCGACCGGAAACCTGGACCCGGTGAATACCTATGAAATCGTTCAGATTCTTAAGAAGATTAACGACCTTGGGACCACGGTGATTCTCACCACGCACAACAAAGGAGTGGTTGATTCGCTCGGGAAGCGCGTCTTGACCGTAGAGAAAGGGCGGATTATTCGAGATGACCCCACCGGTAAGTATGTCCTATAAATTAACGAGCGAAGCGAGTATAATTTATTGGACCCAGCCGTATTTTTACTGAATGCACCGTATTCTGCATATGTTAAGAGACGGTGAGATTTACCTGGTACCGCGCAAAAGATGATCAGCAAAAATACAGCTGGGTGATGATTTTTATAGTCGTTACTCCATAACTCCTTAAAAATCAATCATGTTCTGGACTTTATTCAAACGCGTCATACGGGGCGGATTCACCCATTTTTACCGCAACGGGTTTGTTTCGCTCGCGTCGGTGCTCGTGATGACGGTGACGCTTCTTGTGATCGGGAGCGTCGTGTTTCTTTCCGCGACGCTCAATGCGTCCCTGGAAGAACTTAAGAATAAGGTTGACGTGAACGTTTATTTCCAGACGAGTGCTCCGGAGGAAGAGGTGTTGGCGCTCGCGGAACGGCTCCGCGCGCTTCAAGAAGTTACGGTGGTGGAGTATATCTCCCGCGAGCGCGCGCTCTTGAATTTCCGCGAGCGGCACCAAAACGACGCATTGACCCTGCAGGCGCTCGCCGAACTTCCCGATAATCCCTTGGGCGCGCTCCTCAATATCCGCGCGAAGGAGCCCTCGCAGTACGAAGGTATTGCGCAGTTTTTGAAAAGTGAAGACGTGCTCTCGGTAAAGCAACGCGAGATTATTGACGAGGTCAATTATTTTGACAATAAAACCGCGATTGATACGCTTGGCCGCATTATTGATTCCGCCGAGGCGCTCGGCTTCGGTATCACCTTGGTGCTTGTGGTGGTGTCTTTTATCATCGCGTTTAACACGATTCGGCTTGCCATCTACATCTCCCGTGAGGAGATAGCCGTGATGCGGCTCGTCGGCGCGAGCAACCACTCCATCCGTGGCCCGTTCGTGATTTCCGGGGTTCTGTACGGCGCGAGTGCGGCGATTTTGACGCTTGTCGCGTTTTATCCGTTGGCCTATTATCTGGGCGATGCGACCGAACAGTTCTTGAGCGGGTTGAATCTCTTCCGCTACTATCTCGCGCACTTCGGGGAATTCTTTCTCATCATTGTCGGCTCCGGCGTCGGGCTCGGGGCGTTTTCCAGCTTTTGGGCGGTCCGGAGGTACCTTAATGTGTAGATGCAAAACATTGCAAATCCTTAATCCCCGCCCGACTTCGCTTGGACGAAGTCCAGCGGGGATTAAAGATCAAGGATTGATTTTTTGATTTGCAAAAATGTCCAAGAAAAATCATAAATACATTTTTGTCATCGGCGGCGTCATGTCGGGCGTAGGCAAGGGGATTGCCACCTCCGCCATTGGGGCGCTCCTTCAGGCAAAAGGGTTTAAGGTGAACCTCATGAAGATTGACCCGTATTTGAACGTAGATGCGGGCACCATGAACCCGACCGAACATGGAGAGGTGTTTGTGCTCAATTCTGGTTTGGAGACAGATCAAGACATGGGAAACTATGAGCGTTTTCTCAACCGCGACCTCGGGTCCGAGGATTACATGACGAGCGGAATGGTCTATCGTTCCGTCATAGAGCGCGAGCGCTCCCTGGGGTACGGGGGCAAGTTTGTGGAGGCGATTCCGCACATCACCGATGAAATCAGAAGCCGTTTTCAGAGCGCCGCCGAAGCAAGCCACTCGGATGTCTCCGTGATTGAGATCGGCGGCACGGTGGGAGATTATCAGAACTTTCTTTTCATTGAGGCGGCACGCGTCCTCAATCTCCGCCACCCGCAGGATGTGGTCTTTGTCCTGGTCTCGTACCTTCCGGTTCCTGGCACTATCGGCGAGATGAAGACCAAGCCCACGCAAAACGCGGTGCATCAGTTGAACTCCTACGGCGTCCAGCCGGATTTCATCATCGCGCGCGGTCCCGTCGCGCTTGACGCGAAGCGGAAAGAGAAACTCGCGATTTGGTGTAATGTGAAGCCCGAGCACGTTATCTCCGCCCCGGATATTTCGAGTATCTATGATGTACCGGTTAATTTTGAGCGGGAGCAGTTCGGGACACTCCTGCTTCAGGCGCTTTCGCTTAGGACCCGCGTCAGGCGCGACGGACTGGAAAAATGGAAGAAGTTTGTGCGCACCATCGCGTCCGCGACAGAAGAGGTGCGTATCGGCATAGTCGGAAAATATTTTGACACCGGCGATTTCGTGCTCTCGGACGCATACATTTCCGTAATTGAGGCGCTCAAGTTTTCCGCCTACGCGGTTGGAAAGAAACCGGTGCTCTCGTGGATTAACGCCAAAGATTTTGAGAAAGACGTGGAGAAACTTTCTCTGCTTGCCGAATACGACGGCATCGTGGTTCCCGGAGGATTCGGCGAGACCGGCATTGAAGGAAAACTGTCGGCTATTCGCTTTGCCCGTGAGAATAAGATTCCCTACCTTGGACTTTGCTATGGGATGCAGTTGGCGGTGATTGAGTACGCGCGAAATGCGGTCGATCTTGCAGAGGCGAACACGACGGAAATTAACAAGCATACCCCGCATCCGGTGATTGATATCATGCCGGAGCAGAAGAAACATATGGCGGAGGGGAAGTACGGCGCCACCATGCGACTCGGCGCGTATCCTTGTTTTTTGAAGAAAGGAACTATAGCGGGTGGAGCCTATGTCAAAGGTCAAAGTTCAAAGGTCAGTGGTTCTGTAAGCGAGCGCCACCGCCACCGCTACGAGGTAAATCCCGAGTATGTCGCGCGACTGGAGAAAGCGGGGCTCGTCTTCTCCGGCACTTCGCCTGACGGCGTTCTTATGGAGATTGCGGAACTCCCGCGCCGCAGGCACCCTTTCTTCCTCGGCACCCAGTTTCACCCCGAGCTCCAGGCGCGTCCGCTCGCGCCCCATCCGCTTTTCACCGCCTTCCTCAAAGCGGCCGTGAAGCGAAGCGGGAAGAAATAAGAAGCTGATTGTGGAGAATTTAAAGAGCGCACTGATTGTTAAGAGGTCCTCCAAACCTATTCTCAAATTCTTGAGAATTTGAGAATAGATGTGGGGACGAAAATCAGCAGAAACCATGAAAGGAATGCGGGCATTGGAACGGATGGTCAAAGGGTTCGCCAATCACCGGAGGATTGAGATGCTTCTGCTTTTGCAAAAGACGCCCGAGTTGTCGGTTGATGAAATAGCTAACCTGCTCAAGATCAACTTCAAGACCGCCTCGGAACACCTTCGGCGTCTGGCGATAGCGGGTTTGGTGCTGAAGCGGAATGAGGGCAACTCGGTACGACATAAGCTTACTGATCGCGCTCAGACTATTCTCAAATTCTTGAGAATATTGGAATAGATATGACAGGTGAGAGGAAAGTAAAAACGAAAGAGAAGGTTATACCGAGAGTAATACGGAAAAAAGTACGGCCAGAGTTCTTTGAACTCATCCGCTCCGGCAGGAAGAGGTTTGAACTTCGGCTTGGCGATTTTGCCGTCTCGGAGGGCGACACGCTCCTCTTGCAGGAATGGAACCCAAGGACAAAGCGGTATACGGGGCGTACGATAAAAAAGAGAGTCGGCTCTGTCTTGCGGCTCAAGATTGATGAACTCTTTTGGCCGAAAGAGGAGATTGAAAGGCATGGATTACAAGTTATTCAACTTGAGTAAATGTCTCCCCACATGCTCATTGCACGCTCCCTACGCTTCGCTTGCAACATTGGTGGTAGTCGGGCTATGTGAAATAATATGAAGACCTGGAATCTTGGATACGAAAAGGCGAAACAAAGAGCCAAATCAATCTATAGCAAGATTGGTCGTCTTGCCTGTCCAGCATTTGGGGGCGAGTTTGTGGCTTTTACCAGTGATGGATTCAGTCATCTATTGCGGAAGGGTCGCATACCTCGGACACGGAATGAACAGAAACGGCGGTTTGCTCTTATGTCGTATGTCGCGCAGATTATCAAGAATCCGAAAGCCGCCATCGTGTACGAACGGCGAGATACAAAAACTGTTGTGAATCGGCACGGCGATAAGATTACTTTGCAATCAGTTGCTAACTTTTGGACTTTTGCGGAACGCATTGATGGATGCAAGATAAGGGTGGTCGTACGGCAACTCTCGGAAAGAGGCGGCAAGCACTTTTTCAGCGTCATGGGTGACAATATAAAGATTACCCGAAGAGTAAAAAGAAAACGGAGCACCAAAAAACCCCGCAATTAAATGGGGGTTGTTTGGTGTGTCTGCCATCAGCTTTGATGCCGATAGGGACTGACGTCCCGCAGACACAACTACATTATATACACGGAAAGACGAGAAAAGCAAGGGGTGGGGATAGGACCGTGATACTAATCCCCGAACCGTGCTTGGCTTAATCACTTCTTTAATTCCCTATGTCTATCACCGTTGGCATCGGACTTGCATTTGTCGCCATGCTCTCTTGGGGCATTGGGGATTTTCTTATACAGAAATCCACCCGCAAGATTGGGGATACCGAGACGCTCTTTCTCATCTCCTTTTTTTGGCGCGCTTGTGCTCGTTCCTTTTGTCTATGACGATCTGCCGGCGCTTTTTGCCGAGGGAGAAGCGCGGAACCTTGCCGTGCTGGTCGTCGGCGCGCTTGTCTTGTTTGTGGCGACACTCCTTAACTTTGAGGCGCTCCGCGTCGGTAAGCTCTCGGTCGTGGAGCCGATCTGGTCGCTTGAAATCGTTGCGGCGGCGACCGCGGCGTTTTTTGTGCTCGGGGAGACGCTCGCGTTTAGAGAGTTTACGCTTATCGTCTACCTTATGCTTGGGCTCTTTCTCGTTTCCTTCCGCGGCAAGATTTTTTCGCACCGCCACTTTCTGGAGCGCGGGGTCTGGCTCGCGCTTCTCGGGGCGGTTTCTATGGGTCTCGCGAACTTTTTCGTGGGGTGGGGCGCGCGGCTCACCGACGCCCTCGTCATGAACTTTACATTTCATGTCGTTATTGCCGCGCTTTCAGGCGCGTATCTTCTGCTTCTCGGCCGTTTTCGCCGGGCGTTTCGGGATCTTCTTGCCTACCGCGCGTCGCTCATTCCGATGATCATTACCGACAATGCGGCGTGGGTTGCCTACGCGTTCGCCATGGCGCTCATTCCAATTGGCATCGCCGACCGCGCTCTCGGAGAGCTACATCATCATCGCGGTCCTTCTCGGGCTTGCGGTTGGACGCGAACGGTTGGAGGTTCATCAGCGGGTCGGGCTTGTCGTGTCGGTTGCGGTGGCCGTCCTGCTCGCGGCAGTCGCGGCATAGCATGGTAGACTAAAGGCGTATGGAAGCGTTTCTTGACACCAAGTTTTTTTGGACGATTTTGCATCTTATCGGTGTCGCGATGGGACTCGGCGGCGCGTTGTTTGGCGATTTTTTGTTTTTTGCGGCGGCAAAAAACGGAGTCATCTCGCGTCCGGAACTCTCCGCGCTCAAGAAAGCCGGTCTTTTTGTCTGGTACGGGGTGCTTATACTTCTCATCTCCGGCGCGGGGCTCTTTTTCCTTGATTCCGTGAGATACCTCGCTTCTTCAAAGTTTCTCGCTAAGATGTTTATAGTCGGCGTCATCGCCATAAACGGCGCGATTTTTCATGGCGTGCATCTCAAGACCTTGAAGCGGCTTGTCGGCGCCACACTCCGCGAATCAACGCTCTTTCGCGGCGCGAGCGCGGGAATCTTTGCAAGCGGCGCGGTCTCGGT
>VMES01000019.1 GCA_007375655.1 Parcubacteria group bacterium Greene0416_79
TGAGCTGCCTTGAACCGCTTATTTATAAGAAGCTCAAGGCAGCTCACACTCTGCAAAACCGCGCTGTAAAGGGACAAAATGCTCCCAATATCCTAACATGCCTACATACGCTCTGTCAAGCACCGCCGAGGCGTTGCGAGGTGAGAAGCGAATACGTGGAGCTTCGCAAGACCTTGAGCGTTTTGTCTTCAAAATGCGAAAGGTGTACAGCGTCTGTAAGACGGCAGGCGGGGCGTTCATCCGTTCCGTCTCCGTTGCAAAATTCGAGCGAATGATATAATTAGTTCAAAAATTACCAAACACAGAGCGAATACTCTGTGTTTGTTTGTAATTTTTACTCCACGGGGAATCGAAAGACGGAGCGGGCACCCGTTCAGCAGAACGGGTCGCGAGTCGGGGTCGCGGAAATGTGCGAGTGGCGGCGAGCAGATTATCCGTGACCGAACGCGTACTCGCGTTTCCCCGTGGGGTTATCCGCTATTCAAAAACACCGCTCCGGAGAGCGATTGTTTGGATAGTCCGTGCGTGATAGAGTGGGCGAGCCATGTCGCTTTCAATCGGAATTGTTGGACTTCCGAATGTCGGCAAATCAACGCTTTTCAACGCGCTCACGAAAAAGAGCGTGCCCCCACACCTATGCAATGAATACCATAATAACCAAACAGGCAAATGTGATAGGTGTGGGGGCGTGCCAGCGGAGAATTATCCGTTCTGCACCATTGACCCGTCGGTCGGCATCGTGCCCGTGCCGGATGCGCGGCTTTCCAAACTTTCAAAGTGGAGCAAGTCGGGCAAGACCATTCCGGCAGTGGTTGAGTTCGTGGATATCGCGGGGCTCGTGAAAGGCGCGTCGGAGGGGCAGGGTTTGGGCAACCAGTTTCTCTCGCACATCCGTGAGACCAACGCCATCGCCGAGGTAGTCCGTATTTTTGAGGATGGCGATATTATTCACATTGATGGTACTGTGGAGCCCCTTCGTGATATTGAGGTAATCAATCTGGAGCTTGTGCTCGCCGATCTTCAAACGGTTTCCAAGCGGCTCGTAAGCATTGAGAAAGAGGTGAAGAGCCGCAAAAAAGAGGCAATTATTGAACAAGAGCTTCTAAAAAAGCTGGAGAAGAATCTCTCAGCGAGTCAGCCAGTATCTACTGTCGCAGTGGAGGAAATTGAGCAGCCGATTCTTCGGCAGCTTAATTTGCTAACCGCGAAGCCAATTCTCTATGTCTTGAATACTTCGGAGGCCGGCAAAAATCTTGAGGAAGTACTGCCGAGTATTCCCGGCCCGTATGTGAAAGTTGATCCGGTGTTTGAGAAGGGTTTGAATGATTTGATAACGAAAAGCTATGAGATTTTAGATTTCATTACCTTTTTCACGACCGGCGAAGATGAAACCCGTGCCTGGACGATTAAGCGCGGTGCGACCGCGCCAGAGGCGGGTACTGCAATTCACACGGACTTTCGCGACAAGTTTATTCGCGCCGAGGTTATCCAGTGGGACAAACTTCTCGCTGCGGGCTCCCTCGGGCGCGCCCGCGAGCAGGGCTTTCTGCGAACAGAAGGGAAGGAGTATGTGGTGCAGGATGGGGACGTAATTGAGTTCAAAATATAGATGGCAAAAACAATCAGCCACCTCTGTGGAGACCTGGTCTCCACAGAGGTGGCGGGAGAAATTTAACCGGACACTGGTGATCAAGATTATAGTATCAAACATTTGACATTCGGCAGAATTTATCCTAATGTGGTGGGAGCATTTGAACAAAAGTAAACCACTAAAAACAATCAACTACAGAGGTGCTGAATGATTAATTACTGCACGATTCTTGTTATCGCTGGTTTTACGCTCCTTCTTCTCGCCCTTGTTTTATTTTACTTTTCTCGAGGAGATCTCTACCTCTGGAAGTTCGTCGGCACTTTTTTCTTGATCCTTTCACTGCTCTGTTTTTTCGGCTATTTCGGACTCAAGTACAAGCAAAAAATCACCGAAGAGGACAAGAAAGGAGAGCACAGTATCTCCAAACCGCACACTCGGTTGAAAGGGTCAGCCGAGTTTTCGTTTTCAGCAATTTTGAATATTTTTTAAATTTCTTGAAAAAGAAAGTTGCACATTTCGGGGCAAGCTGTATACTCCTTCCTCGGTTTTGTACACATATAACAAAAGGAGATTCCTTTGAAAATTTCATTTTTTCCCGCTGTTTTCTGCACTCTCTTGTGTGTTCCCACAATCCACACAGAGCCAACGAATGCGCCGCCTCATCACTCGTTCAAACTCCGCTCACCTCCGCCACTTACGGAACCGTTTGCGCTTCTTGAAGATCGCCTTTTGGTGAATGTCACCAACCGCTTCAATGCGCCTCGGCTTATCCAGTACGCCCTTGAGCCGGATGCGTTTACCGGCATAGGGCCGCCCGGACTCATTCGAGAGATGAAAAGCGCCGTGCGCGGGAGCGTGCGGATGACGCTTCGCGAACTCACGCTTCGCAAGGTGGTGCTTGAGGAGATTCAGCCAATCAATTGGTTTGAAGAGAAAATCCTCAGCGCTTTCAAGAACATCTTCACCGGCATTGAGGAGCGCGACAACCTGGCGAGCCCTTTGCGTCTTGAGGAAGGGTTGCCAGCCGCTGATGGGATTCGCCGACAAAGCGGACTTCGCGCGGGAGCTCGTCCCGACAGGGTAAATGATCCGTACGCCTATGTCAGCTATGGAAAAAGAGATGAGTACGGCGCTGATCTCATCAATATGAACCTGCGTTGTTACTACGAGGAGTGGCGGGATCCGCGTCTCGAGCTTATCGCCCACCTGCCGATCCGCCAGTGGACGCTTGGGGGAGGAATGATTTTTCGCACCTCCGAGCTCCGTATCGGTCGTGAATTTTTCGGGGGAGGTGAGGAGCGCGTTAACGGTTCAGTGAGCATTCAAGGGCCTTTGGGAAAGGGAGAATTGTATTTTGGTCTCGGGCTCCCGAACACCAGTGTCTTTGTCTCCTATGCACGGCATCGCTAGACATTTCTTGGACATCCGATGTCCCAGGGACATCGGATGTCCAAAATGGCAAAAAGGTGCTATGATCTTCAATGGGATTGTGTGTCTTTGTCTATGCGCTTCTGGCACACAATGGTAGTAGACACTGAAAGCTGAAAAACGGCTAAACAAAGGTAGGCTCCCGCCTTGTGGATCTTCACCACGCCTTCAAGCTAGCCTACCAAACCCCGCCCTCACATGGTATATGTTGGCCATGTGTAGCGGGGTTTTTATTATTTGCAAAAAATTGGGCGGGGCATAACCCTTCGTAGCAGGTCAATGGGGCAGGTTGACTGCTTACTGCTTAGTTTCGAAATAGAGAACCTCGCCCCCAAGGGGAGAGGTGTTCAAAGCCTCTTGGGCGAATCAGGGTGTTCTTTGTTGATTTTGACTGGTGGTTCTCTCACGAGCCGTCTCTGACAGCCAGAGCGGCTTTTTTAATGTGTGCTATACTTCATTCATTAGCCCTAAGCAAAAATATGAACGACCTATCACTTCGTCCAAAGACGACCCCGAAGGATTTCTTTTTGCAGCTTGGTATCATGGCGGCGCTCTATGTCTCCGCTATCAGTTTAATTAATCTGCTTTTCCAGACGATCAACTACGCCTTTCCGGACAAGCTCGCGTACTATGGCGACCCGTACTCAAGCGGTATCCGCTGGGCGATTGCCTGCCTTATCATCATCTTTCCGCTCTTTCTCTTGCTTTCTCGATTCTCGGCAAAGGAATTTGCGCGGGAGCCGCTGAAGCGCGATCTTCCGATCCGCCGATGGCTAGTGTATCTCACGCTCTTTGTCGCGGGCATCGCTGTGGTGGTTGACCTTATCGCGCTCGTGAACACCTTTCTTTCGGGAGAGATTACCGTCCGCTTCGCGTTCAAGGTCCTGACCGTCCTTGGGGTAGCGGGAGGAGTGTTCGGATGCTTTATCTATGACCTGCGCAACAAGGAGCGTGCCGCACGAAAGGATGCACTTTTCGGATGGGTCGCCCTTGTTGCTGTTGTTGCCTCAATCGCGTGGGGGTTTGCCATTATGGGTTCTCCCTCGGCGGCCCGCGAGCGGCAGTTTGACGATCGCCGTCTCGGCAACCTGCAGAGTATACAGTGGCAGATTATCAGCTACTGGCGGCAGAAAGAAAAGCTTCCCGCAACTTCTGCAGACCTTGAGGATTCGATCTCCGGATGGCGCGCGCCGACGGACCCGAAGAGCGACACGGCGTATGAGTACAAAGTCACAGGGGAGCGCTCCTTTGAACTCTGCGCCGACTTCTCACGCTCTACTCTCGGGGAGCGCGAACGGTTGGCGGGACGAGGCGAGTTTGGCGGTTCCCGAACGCCTCTTGCATTGCCCGATTATGGAAGTTATGGCGGCAAGCCGACGGACAATTGGGAACATCCATCAGGACGGCACTGCTTCTCCCGGACCATTGATCCGGAACTCTATCCGCCCCTTCCGCAAAAGATATGATGAAGACGCAAGCCGCCCGTAAAGAACGCAGAACAAGATAAAGTGCAGAGGGGTCAGCGAAGCAATCCGTCAATGATTCCCTGAAGGATTGCGTACGGCTGCGCGCCACGCACCGCGCTCTTTTTTCCATCCGGGCCGATGACAACGCTAAAAGGTGTCCCGTCCGTTCCAGCGGCAATGCCGTCTTCATAGTCGCGCTGTACGCGATTAGTATGACGTCCGCTTGAGAGGCATTCCTCAAATGCCTCTCGCTTGAGCCCCACATACTCCGCGATGCGCGGGAGCTCGGACGGGTCCAATCCGTTGTTTGAAGGAGTAACCTCAAAGAGGCGGTCAGTGTATTCCCAAAATTTAGTGTTGCCGCCAAGTTCCGCTGCGCACTCTGTTGCCTCGGCTTCTTTTGGCGCTTTTGGATGTCTCTGCATAATGGGGAAGTGGCGGTAGACCCACGCGACGCGCCCGTCCTTGCCGTATTCTTCCATGACTCGCTTCATGGTGGGGTGGAAGCTTTTGCAGAATGGGCATTCCAGGTCAGAGTATTCCACAATGATCACCTTTGCGTTTGGATTGCCGCGGATGTGGTCCAAGGCGTCAACGGCTCGCATCTCGGCGGCGACTGCGGGAGAGGATTGTTTCTCTCTGCCGTCCGCCACGCGGCCTTCCGGCGCTCGCGCTCCGCGCGAAAAGAATATCGCTCCGGCAATAAGAAGCCCTGCGACAACGATAGAGAGAGGGATGGTCAGCGTACTCTTGGTTTGGTCTGATTCCATACGATGTATGTGCGGTGAATAACGAAATGCAAATAATGGCGGCCAACCTGCCACGTTTGAAGCGCGGAACGTGGCAGGTTGACCTCAAAAACGAACATTTCGCTAATCACCGTTATGTGGAGTATACGGCGCTTTTCTCTAAAATGGAAGCGTATGCGTCAGCACCGTCTCCTGGTCCTTCTCCCAGTGTGCGGTCTCAAGAGGAAGTTCTCGCAGCCTCTTGCCGTCTTGATACTTGATATGCCCGTTCGTTTTGGCGAAGTCGTACAGCTCCTTGGTGAGCCGCACGTCGTCAAGGCAATAGTCCACGACTTTTTGTCTTTCTCCTTTGCGCCACCAGACGTTTGCGTAGATGCCGTCCCCGCTCTTTTTTTTGCCGAGGGTGGCTTCGGCAACGGCATTCAACCCAATGCGCCGTCCGAGCGCTTTTTTTATTTCCTTCATGAGGTCAACGCTTTTGATGGAGGAGAGGTCGCCTGAGTAATACTTGTTTAAGATGGGGAGGTCAAAGTGGTCGGAGTTGAAGCCGATGAGGAGGTCTGTCTTTTCTATAATCGGCCAGAGTTTCTTCAGCTCTTCTTCAAAATAGCTTGTGTATGCGTCCGTTTCCGAGTCATGAATACACACACAGGCGAGAGAAAGCGATGCCGGATCGTTTGACCCGGTGTCCGTGAAGAAGTTCGTGGTTTCAATGTCAAAAATTGGAAATTGTAGCATTAGCAGGTATTCGTAGATTGGTCTCCATTCGCTCATTGGTACTTCATTTGTAGCTTATGGGTTTCAAGAAAATCCCAGATCGTCACGTCCCCCATGCCGAAGCCGACCGTCGGGATTGGTTCAACGCCAAACATCTCAAGCAGGTTGTCGTAACGCCCACCGCCAAAGAGCGAGCGGCGGCTCTCGGGACTCGTGTCAAAGACCTCAAAGACCATGCCGGTGTAGTAGTCAAAGCCCCGGACAATGCTTGAATCAAATTCAATGTTGGTTATCCCTCTCTGCCGTAAGTTTTCTGCATCGGGAGCCCCTGTTGATATTGTGGTAGTTTTATTATATCCAAGCTTTTCAAGTTCTGACTTGCGTTCCTCTTCTGGCATTTTCCCTTTCTTGTCCAGTAAACGAAAGATTGCCGGGACATTTTCTTTTGCGATGCGGTTCGCCAAAAGTGCATTTTCCAGTTTCCTTCTGTTACTAATCTTGATGATAAAATCCTCATCTCTCGCTCCGAATTCTTTCATAATGGCATGCGCGAGTGAGATGATTTCCACATCGCCTTCAACTCCCGAAACCCCCATGAGGTCGCAGTTGAGTTGCCAGTGCTCGCGCCGCCGACCGCGCTGGGGACGCTCGTAGCGGAAGCAATTGGCAATCGCGTACCAGCGGAGCGGAAACTTGAGCGCCTTGCGCCGCGCGGCAACCATGCGCGCAAGCGTCGGGGTCATCTCGGGGCGGAGCGCCACCTCGCGTCCGCCGCGGTCCGTGAAGGTAAACATCTGCTCGTTCACGATCTCGTCGCTTCCTTTTGTCCGGTATAGTTCTGCGGGCTCAAGAATTGACGCGCCGTACTCTTCATACCTGAACCGCTCCGCCACTTTCCGCCAGACAGAGAAGATGTAATTCTGCACCGCCATATCCTCGGGATAAAAATCTCGCACGCCTTTGTAGGTCTCTGTGGAGAGTTTGTTTTTTGAGGTCTCTTTTGTCATGCGGATATTCTAGCAGGTTCGTTTGCGTTTGAGGAGTTCTTTACAGGCACCTGGCGCTTGCGTCTTCATGGGCGTTATGCTATGTTTACGGCGTCGTTTTTCTCAAGTTGGTTTTGCGTTCGTTCATTCGTGCAAGCCGTATTGAGAAGTATGCCCGCTGGCTTTCATGCATTTGGCAAAGGCAAACGGGCGAGGTCGGACGATACTGACTATATAGAACCTATCTCACTCATAATGGCGTAGCGAGGCCGTTTCCCTTCGTGCGAGGCGACGCCGCGGAGCCCGAGGCATAGGCACCTATGGCGAGGGCGAGCGGCAAGCCGCAGCCGAAGGGAAACGGCCGCAGCCCGCCCGTACCGAAGCGTTTGTTTCGGACGGTTCGGGCGGGTAGCCAAGCGCCAAAATCTTTTCAATCATGGCGGTTATGAGTGAGATAGGTTCTAGCCAGTAATTAGCAAGATATCTCTCAATATGGCAACGAAATTGTATGTGGGCAACCTCTCTTACGGAACCACGAGCGAGAGTTTGAAGGATGCGTTCGCGCAGGCGGGAACCGTTATTTCTTCTTCGGTCCTGACCGATAAGATCAGCGGGCGGTCGCGCGGATTCGGATTCGTGGAGATGGAGGAGGCGGATGCCGCCAAGGCGATTGAGATGTGGGATGGCAAAGACCTTGACGGAAGGAAACTTCGCGTCAATGAGGCGCGTCCCATGGCTGAACGGCCGCCGCGCTCGTTTGACCGCGGTTCTGATCGCAGAAGCTTCTAACGCTTCAAAAAACAACAACCCCGCCCATCTGGCGGGGTTGTTGTTTTTTGAGAATGTGTGGCACGAGGGACCTGCAAAAGTGAAGGGAAGCTCATGTTGGTCATTCATAAGCTTCCCTTTTACGATGGCGTTTCTCTTGCCACCGTTTCTTTCGGAGGCGGAGCCACCACAAAGGCTGCACACACTTGCTCTCCCTCTTGTATCACGAGTCTCGCTTTTCTTTTTTACTGCTTTCTAGGTCATAGACCAGAATATCTGGTCCCTTTGAATCAGCAGTCAGGACGACCCGCTTTTTGCTCGCGCATTCTTTAAGAAGGGTACCCTTTGTCAGAATACCCATTTTGAACTCCTCAATCCTGCATCCATGGATGCGGTCTGCATCCCCATCCAAGTATTGGATGTTGATGGCGCAAACCGGGGGTCCGAAACGCGCGACCAAGACCGCATATCTTTGGGAGCGCATGTTCCAGAGGACGACTCCGAGCTCACATGGCGCTATATCTTCAAAGCGCATAGGCATCATCTCCTTTCTGCTCTTATCGTAGGTTTTTTTTCAGTGTTTGTCAACGGCAGGCGCTGAACGTTGGCTGTGCCGGCGTGTTTTCTGTGTGCATGCGGCCGTAACCTTTAGTTTGGGAGCGTGGTTGCACAGAGCAGAAAAGGTCGCTAGGATTACCCGTACGGTGCTTTTAGACGACTACAAAAAACCGAATCAGGAGCTTTCTCCTAGCGTAAGCGATGAGGCGCTGCTCGCTCGTTCCTATGACGACCCGCGCGCATTTGAGACGCTCGTGGACCGGTATCAGGAAGCGTTTTTGCGCAAGGCGCACTACATCCTCGGCAATCAAGAGACGGCCGAAGATGCGGTGCAGGACGCGTTTGTGAAGATGTACCGCAACGCGCAGCGTTTTATTCCGGAGCCGGGCGCAGGATTCAAGTCCTGGGGGTATCGCATTCTTGTCAATACCTGTTTTACCGAGTACAAAAAACGCAAGCGCGACGGGCAGTTCCTCGCTGACCTGGAGCCGGAGATTCAAGAATTGGTGGCTGACCCGGGAGCGCTCAAAGGGCGCGAAGAAGAGCTTGACCGCGACGAGGTCTTCTCCTTCCTTCGGAAATTGCCGGAGGGACTTGCCGAGCCCATGCGCCTCCATTTCATTGAGGGCAAACCGCACGCCGAGACCGCGCAG
>VMES01000020.1 GCA_007375655.1 Parcubacteria group bacterium Greene0416_79
CTCCTGCTCCTGATCACGCCGCGGCTCGTGCGCACGCTCCTTGAATCCAGGGAGCGATACCATCTTACGAAGGCGGGCATTGCGACGCTCGCAAAGTCGGTTGATCTGGAGCGCGTGCGCGCGGCGCTTGAAGCGGAGCGTATCGTGCCCGCCGGAATGACGCTGGAGAAGCTCCCTTTTTACCGCCCGAGGCCGGCGGAGGGCGCGCCGGACGGGTTCTCCGGACGCATCGGCATACACGAGGTGCTCCGCGTAACGCCGACCATTCGCGACCAGATTATCAAAGGCGCCACCTCGGGAGAGATTGAGGCGCAGGCGAGAAAAGAAGGAATGCAGACCATGCTTGAGGACGGTATATTCAAGTGCGTGCAGGGAATCACCACCATTGAGGAAGTGCTTCGGGTGGTCTCGGAGTAGACACGGAACGAGACGGAATAAGAACACGGAATGAGACGGAACAGTTCCGATTCAGTGTCTCCCCGATGCGAATCAACGAATGGAATGCGAGTGCCGCGAATAGATGACTCCGTATTTGTAGATTCGCATGCAATTCGTAGATTCGCATCGGTGTTGCATTTGTCAGGACATTGTATATACTTATGGCATGTTGAACGCAACCATACAGCTCCGCATAGACGCCAAAACCAAACGGCAGGCGCAGAAAAAGTTCCGCCGGCTTGGCATGGACCTCTCCTCAGGAATGAAGCTGCTCTTGCGGCAGGCGATCTCTGACGAGCATCTCTCGTTCTCGCCGACTACGAAGGAAGGAGAAACGTTGCGGCATTGGAAAATCTATCAAAAAGAAATCGCGTGGGCGAAGAAGCACGGCAAACGGTATGCATCGGTGGATGAACTCTTGGCGGAGCTGGATGCAGAATAAAACGATATGTACGAAATTATCCCCTCACGCAGATTCCGCCGCTCGTACAAAAAAGTGAGACGGTCCGGGCAATTTGAACGTGAGCGGCTCCGTGCCGCATTAGAATTTCTCCGCGAGGGAATCCCACTCCCATTTTCATATCAGGACCACCTGTTATTAGGCGAATATCAAGAATACCGTGAGTGCCACCTGAAGGGAGATTTACTTCTCATCTATGAAATTCGCGATCATTTGAAAGAGGTCATCCTTGTAGACATCGGCTCGCACAGCGACTTGTTCGGGTAACACCCGTATCCCTCCTGCTGCCGACAACGGGCAACGGAAAAAACTGCTATACTGATTGCGATAGGTAGTTGGTTGCGGGGTATGAAATTCACCTACAAAGCCCAAAAGTTGAGCGGAGAGTTTTACGAAGGGGAAGGGGAGGCCGCCGATGAGTACGCGCTCGCGCACGCGCTCAAGGGCAGCGGCGAGACGCTCATCTCTGCGGCTCCGGCTGGAGCGCGTTTTTCCATTGGCTTCCGCCTGCTGTCGGAAGTGTGCGGGCGCATCTCCGCTCACGACAAGATCCTGTTTGCACGGAACTTAGGCGGCATGATCGGCGCCGGGCTTCCGGTATCGCGCGCGCTCGCGGTGTTGGAGCGCCAGGCCCGCGCGCAGAAGCTGAAAAAAATCATCGTCTCCCTTAATGAACGCATCTCATCGGGAGAGAGCTTAAGCCAGGCGCTCTCTGCGTACCCGCGCGTATTCTCGCCGCTTTTTATCTCCATGGTGCGAGCGGGCGAGGAAGGAGGAAACCTCAAGAGCGCCCTCAAAGAGGTGGCGGAACATCTAGACAGGCCCTATGCATTAAAACGCAAGATACGGGGAGCGCTCATCTATCCCTGCATCGTGCTCGCTATCATGCTCATCGTCGGGGTCCTCATGATCATCTTCATCGTGCCGCAGCTCACGGCTTCGTTCAAAGAATTCAACGTGGACCTCCCGCGCTCAACGAAAATCGTGATTGCCGTGAGCAATGTGATGACCAATCATCTCTTGCTCGGGCTCTCTGCCCTCTTGGGCTTCGGTATCGCCGCCTTGGCCGCGGCAAAGAGCCGGCGCGGCAGACGCGCCTTTGACTTCGCACTCCTGCGTCTGCCAGGCATTTCGCCACTCATCAAAGGAACGAATAGCGCGCGCACCGGAGAGACGCTCTCCTCTCTGCTCTCCGCCGGAGTGGATGCGGTCAAGGCGCTCGGCATCACGGCCGATACGCTCTCAAACAGCTACTGCAAAGAAGTGCTTCTTCTTGCGCGAGACGCGATTGAACGGGGAGAACCGATGTCCGCGGTCTTCCGCGCGCGCGAGGACATCTATCCGCCGGCGCTCTCTGAAATGATGGCGGTCGGCGAGGAGACCGGAAAACTCTCCGAAATGCTTAGAGAAATCGGCATCTTTTTTGAAGAAGAGATGGAACAAAAAACCAAGAATCTTGCCATCTTCATTGAACCGGCGCTCATGGTCATCGTTGGGGTGGCGGTCGGCTTTTTTGCGGTCGCCATGATCTCGCCTGCATACTCGCTTATGAATAACATCTGATTGCTGAATTGTTACATTGTTGCATTGTTGCATTGCCTGCCGAAGAAACCATTCAACAACAATGTAACAATGAAGCAAGGTGACAATTATTTTTTTGCAAATGGGAAGATTAAAAATAGAAACGGGCGGTTTCACCTTAGTCGAGATACTGGTCTCGCTCGCGATTATCGGCATCATTGCCGCGATAGGCGTGGGCGCGCTCGGAAATCAGAACCAAAGCACGGCGCTCTCGCTTGAGGCGGAAAAGATTGTTTCGCTCCTCGGAAAGGCGCGCGCGCAGACGCTCTCTGCAAAAGACGGAGCCGCATACGGCGTGCATCTTGAAGAGAAGAGGGCCGTACTCTTCAAGGGCGGCGCATACAGCGCGTCTGACCCGTCAAACCGTACTCAAGCGTTGCACAATGCGATAAAAATTTCTTCCATATCTCTCGCCGGAGGCGGCGTGGAAGTCGTCTTCCAGAAGCTCTCAGGCAAAACGGCGCAGAGCGGCACCATAACGCTCTCGCGTGCCGGAAATGCACTCGCGTCCACCACCATCACCATTACCGCGACGGGAAGCGTGTACCGCGACTAAATTCAATTATCAACCCTCAATGCTCAATCAATGAAAGAAATGAGGAATCTTCAGGTTCAGAATTCTGTGAAAATTGAAAATGGTAATTTGAGGATTCACCCGCGGGGTTTCTCGCTTGTTGAGGTGGTCATCGGTGCGGCTCTTATTCTCCTCTCTCTTATCGGCCTGATCACCGCCTACTCTTTCTATCTCAAGGCGGGATTAAAAAATACCGACCGGGTCAAAGCCGCATTTCTCCTTGAAGAAGGAGTTGAAGCGGTACTATTGCTTCGAGACGGCGCGTGGAGCAACCTCTCCTCGCTCACAGGAGGAACATGGTACTACCTTGCATGGAACGGCTCCTCCTGGAGCGCGACCACGACCGAGACAGTGGTGGACTCGGTCTTTACGCGCACCTTCCGAATTGACGAGGTGTACCGCCGCGACTCTGACAAGGACATCGTGGCAAGCACTTCTCCCGCGGCAAAGTCGGTTGACCAGAATACCAAGCGAGTAACCGTGCGCGTAGCGACGGACGAAGGCGTAACAGGAGAACTCGCGACCTATCTGACCAATTTGTTTGAGTAACCGTTTGAGTCATAGAATCATGATTCAGGATTCAAGAATCAAGGACGAACGGTCTCTCGGACGAAGCTCGTCCTGCTTGTTTCTTGAATCATGCTTCCTGAATCGTGTATCTCCGCGAAGCGGATTTTCGCTTCTGGAGACCCTGATCTATCTTGCGCTTCTCTCCTTTGCGCTGCTCGCGGTGACCGAGACGCTCGTTGCCATAACCCGTTCCTACGCGGCGCTCCGCGCGGGAGCGCGCATTGAGGCGGACGGGACGCTCGGAATGGAGCGCCTGCTTCGCGAGATTCGCAATGCGCAATCGGTTGATGCAGCGTCCCTTCTTGGCGTGCACCCGGGAATGCTTCGGCTCAAGACCACAACTGCATCCGGCGCGCCACAGACTCTTGAGTTCTACGCGGAGAGCGGCCGGCTCTATCTGAAAGAGAACGGGGTGGTCGCGGGGCCGCTCGGAAGCGTTGAGACCACATTGACAAACATTGTCTTTCGGAAAATTGAGACGCAACGGTCACAGGGCGTAAAGGTAGAGATGACACTCGGAAGCGGCGCCGGCTCTGCGGCGCGAAGCGAGAATTTTTATGCCACGGCAGTACTGCGAGATTCTTACTGAACCCCAAACCTTTAACCTTTAACTGTAACCACTAACAACATCATGCCCCTGCCTTTTTTCGTCAATGGTCAATGGTCAATGGTCAATGGTCTCTATCATGGCGGCCAGGCCCTCTTCATCTCCGCCCTCTTTTTCCTCATCCTCTCTCTTACGATAGTGCAGGGCGTTACTCATCCAGTGCTTAACCGCGTTGAGTCGGCTCGCGGGGTGGAACAGAGCGCCGAGAGTTTCTATCTTGCCGAGGGGGTACTCGCGGACGTACTCTACCGGCTCATGAAGAATATGCCAGTTGATGATGCGGAAACGATTGCCTTGGGCGGCGGAAGCGCAACCGCAACGACCACCTCTACGGCGAACGGAAAAGAAGTGACTACGGAAGGAAACCGAAGCGGGTATCTGCGTAAAGGGCGCGCCGGCCTTCGGACGGGAAGTGGGGCATCCTTTCACTACGGCGTGCAATCGGGCACCGGCGGCATACATCTCAAGAACACCTCGCTCGTCGTCGGCAATGTCTCTGCCAATGGACCGGTAACCGGAGAAAACTCAAATCTGGTCAAAGGCGATGTCATCTCCGCCGGAGCGAGCGGGCTCATAGACGGGGTGCACGCGACGAGTTCGGCGCGCGCGCATACCATTAGAGACGCGTTCATAGAAGGCGACGCGTACTACCAGACAATCTCAAACACGACCGTGCAGGGCGCGCTCCATCCGGGAAGCGCGGACCAAGCGACATCCTCGCTTCCCATACCCGATGCGCAGATAGAGGAGTGGAAGAGCGATGCAGCCGCGGGCGGAAGCGCCGCCTGTAGCGGCGGTACATACACTGTATCCGGTTCGGTCTCGCTTGGCCCCAAAAAAATCCCCTGCAACCTCACGATTGGCGGGAGCGATGAGGTAACGCTCGGGGGACATCTGTGGGTGGAAGGGGACATTGAGATCGCCAACACCGCCTCCGTGCGAATAGACGCCTCGCTCGGAGAAAAGAGTGTCGCGGTCATCGCGGATAAACCGTCAAGCGAGACAACCTCCGGCAAAATTAATCTCAAAAATTCCGCGGTCTTCTACGGGTCGGGTAACCCAGATTCATTCATTCTCTTTATATCTCAAAACAGAAGCGCCGAGGCCGGTGGAAGCACCGTTGCGATAGAGGTGCAGAACAACGCGGCTGGGAAACTTCTCGTGTATGCTCCACACGGAGAGATTGTGCTCAAAAACAGCGTGAGCTTAAAGGAAGTGGTTGGGTACAAACTTACCCTAGAGAACAGTGCGCAGGTCATCTACGAGACCGGACTCGCAGATCTGCTCTTCACTTCCGGCCCGTCGGGCGGCTACACCATTGATTCGTGGCGGGAATGATGTCCCGGGGGAGGTCAGGTACGTGGATGATCCCTTGCCGCCCCCGCACACCGATTGCCTGAACCACCGGGGAAAGTAAGAGTAAAATGATCGGCCGTCGAAGGCGAGGAAGGACCGGTGAAGGAACGTAGCGGAAACCAGGGACGCCACATGCACGAGGCCGGCCTTCGTAGGTAATTAATCAAATCAGCAGGGGGAGGTGAGTGATGGACAAGAATGAACTGATCAAGTTTGCCCGCGAAAACAAGGTCGAAATCGTCGATTTGAAATTCTGTGACCTGCCGGGACTGTGGCAACACTTTTCCATTCCCGCGTCCGGA
>VMES01000021.1 GCA_007375655.1 Parcubacteria group bacterium Greene0416_79
GGTCGTACCGAAACGTACTGACGCGCCGGTTAAACATCCCCCGCTGTTCAATGTCTATCACTCGATGGATGGTGACGAGCAAAACATCCAGGTAATAATCAGTCCAGAAGAGCGCCGTAATGGTCCACAGAAGGAGAAGCCACAAACTCCAGAGGAAAAGAAAAAGGTCAGTAAGGTCTCCCTCAAAACGAAGCGCCTGCGAAATCTCCTGCCGGAAACCCTCCGGCATGAGGAAAAAGAGAAGCGGCGCAACCGCACAGACCACCGCGAAAAGAATCTCGACGGCAAAGATAAGCCAGTGCTTCCGCGCGGTATGAAGAAGCGTTTCATTCTCTTCCAACATCATCATATGAGAAGAAGGTAAAGGGAAACGGCGAGAACGACAAGAAAGGCGGAGACCAGAAAATAGACGCCCTTTGCCAGATGAATAGCGCCGCTCTTCATGCCGTACCTCCTCCAATGATAGAGAAGCACCGCGCTCATGACGAGAAATGCCAGAAGCGTTCCCGCGAGAAGCAGAGTCGGGATAAGGGCGGCAAGAGAAAGTGATTCCGAACTCATCCCTCAAGTGTACTCCTCCCTTGAGGCGCCGGCAATCTCAACCGGTGTAGAACCGGTTCAGGAACTTCTTCGGGAAATCAAATTTGGTGGTTATTATACCAAAAAGTTCGGACTTACTTCCAGCAGAACCCAGACTGATGTGCCGCGCGCGGAGCCGCGTGGCGAGGTCAATCTTTCTTCAAATTCAGAATTGTGGACCCTACCGGACTCGAACCGGTGACCTCCACATTGTCCCGAAGACAAAGGTGGACCGTGCGAGATTCGAACTCGCTACCCCCACATTGCAAATGTGGTGCTCTACCAATTGAGCTAACGGCCCACGGTATCAAAATCTTCTCGGGTAAAAAAATGTGGCGCTCTACCAGCTAAGCTAAGGGCCCGCCGTTTGTAGGAGTTAAACTCCTACAATAGTAAAGAAATGTAGCATAAAGAGAAAGGGTTCGCCACGGTAGGTTGATTTTCTAGTGGAGAGTTACGTTCCAAACTTTGCGCTCGGAACATTTTCGTTTTATCATACAGCGACGCCTGGAAGAAAACGCGGCGGGCTCATAGTAAAACGGTATTACGCGGCATTTTCACCCCGTTAGACGCAAGGGGGCCTATGGTCTAGTGGCACGACGCCACATTCGCATTGTGGAGACGGGAGTTCGATTCTCCCTAGGTCCACCAAAAAAGCGTCTAACGGGGCGGGTTGCCGAGGTCCGGGTTCAATTCCCGGTGAGTCCAAAAAGAGGGTGGTCACCTGCGCACAAGCGCGAGTGTAAGGACATGGTCAAGAAACTGCGGAAACTCGCAGCCGACCGCGCGCAGGGCTTTCGGAAGAAGCGACTCGGCGGTTAAGCCCGGAAGCGTGTTCACCTCAAGGAAATAGATGCCGCGGCGCGGATGCACGATGAAGTCAGAGCGGGAGTAATGGCGCAGTTCGAGCGCCGCGTGCACCGTCCGCGCCAATTCCTGAAGTTCCTCCATCTCCCTCCGGCTGAAATTGCCCGGGCAGACCTCGCGGCTCTGCCCACTGTACTTTGCGTAGTAATCAAAGAAAGGCGACTCCGGCGGCGGGCAGATCTCTATCGGAAGAAGCGTATAGTGACGCTCTCCACGAAAGCCGTCAACCACGCCGCAGGTGGCTTCCCTTCCCTGTATGAACTCCTCAAGCAAGACGGCATCGGAAACGGCAAATGCTCCGTCAAGCGCGTGCGCAAGTTCCTCCGCGCTCCGCGCAACCGCCATGCCGACCGAGGAACCCTTGCCAAGCGGCTTGACAATGGAGGGTTGAGGAAAAGTTCGGTAGAGCTTCAAGACAGCCGCCGAGACAGACGGGATGTGTTCTCTACGCAGTATCCGGTAATACGGGGTCTTGACGCCTGCGGAGAGAAGCATGCCCTTTGCCGCCGCCTTGTTCATCGCCATGGCGGACGCGAATCTGCCGGAGCCGGTGTAGAAAACCGCGTGCGCGTCAAGCAATTCCTGCACCCCGCCGTCTTCGCCATACTCGCCGTGAAGCGCGTTCCAGACAACATCAACTTTTGCGAGCGCGCGATGCGGCTCGTGGGGGACGCCGTACAGGTGCCAGACACCGCCCCTATCAATAAAGATATCCACGGGGTGGTACTGCGGCGGCAGATTTTTTAAGATCGCGTCGCCGGTCCTAAGGGAAACCTCATACTCGCTTGAGGGCCCTCCGCGAAGCACTCCGACTCGGGTTTTCATAGATACAGGAAATTATAGCACACTGCGCATTGAGGATAGGCCGAATCTTCTCTCTGACTGGCTCCGGTGGTAGGATTCGAACCTACAACCAGCCGATTAACAGTCGGCTGCTCTACCATTGAGCTACACCGGAATCAAGATTCCGTTATTCATGCCGTCTCCCTGCCCGTCGCTACTCTCCGTTACCGGAAAAGAACAGTGCTATCGTAGCAAAAAGCAAAGTGGGGCGCAAAGACGGAGACCACAGGCGCCAGGTTACGAAAAGTGATGGGACGCCGATTTACCCACACACCTTGTGTGAAATGCCCTGTGCTCTGCCTGCCTGCCGCAGGCAGGCGCAGGGTTCCCTTTTTCCTTGTCCTCACACCAATCCGCCGCGGCGGATTGGTGTGAGGACAAGGTGTGGAGGTTTACAGGCGCGCGATTGCCTGAAGGATGCGAGCGGCGGCGGACTTCACCTCATCATGAGACGGCACTGCTCCTTTCAAAAAAAGTTCGGCGGAAGAGAGCGGCTCCCCGAAGATAACCTCAACCGTCCGCCTGCGCAGGAAAAATTCAGCGAGCGTCAACCTGAAGACCCCCTTGATGCGCACTGGAACGACCGGCGCGCCCGTGCGGTAAGAAAGATGCGCGACACCGCCGTGCGCCTCTCCTCCCACCGTACCGTCACGGGTCTTTCTTCCTTCAGGAAAGATGCAGACGCTCTTTCCTCCTCTCAAAAGCTCAAGGTGCGTGTTCAAGGATCTCTCATAGTCGCGCGTGCCGCTTTGAACCAGATGCGAACCCCAGAGTTTGAAGATAAACCCTCCGTAAAGGCGCTGCCGCCACCCGCTTGTTTTGTAAAACCCCCGCCCGCGCGAGGTATAGAACATGGGCATGAGTGGCGAGAGAAACGGCAGCGAGGCGGGCAGAAGAATCGCGTCCAGTTCGCTTGAATGATTCACCGCAAAGATAACCCCGCTCGTCGGCACATACCGACGATCGTATGTATACGCCCGGTTAGCAATAGTGGACACGTGTATAGTTTTGCTAAACAGAGTGAGGTGCGTAAGGCCACGGATTTCAAGGCGCAGGAAAAACCGAAAGAGCGGCCGGACCATCGGCCAGATAGCGGTCTGTAAAATAAGCGGGCTGATTAAAAAAAAGCGGTGCATGTTTGCCGGACTTGCGCAGGCGGCGTCATTCCTACAAAGGATTGCTCTGCCGGAAGTCGGAAATAGAGATCCAGTGTATGAAGTACGGACTTGAATTCTCGCGCGTGCGAGAATGACACCAGACGCGTAAGTCCAATTTTATCAGAAATTTTTGCCTGATACAGCAGCATGCACAATGCGTTATTCACACCCTTCACAGTGATGTATGCACGCGTACCCGTGCAGCGTTCAAATAGTGTACGGAGGTATGTAAAAATAGTTTACGGTCGTAAACTATTTTTACATACCGTATCAACTGAAACAACCCATACCAACTCATACCGAACCGAAACGAGCCGAGCCGAGCCGAGCCGAGCCGGAAAACACCAGCGAGGCATCGCGCTATCTATTGGAGCTTAAGCCGAATGCCTCACGGAGCCAGCGATCGTTTTCTATCGTCTCCGCTACAATATAGAGCAAACCGTTCCCCACCCGAAAGCGGGTTTTGAGCAATGCCGCGACTTCCTCGCAGTCGTACGGATACACCCACACACTGTCCTGCAGGCGAATGAAGCCGAGACGGCGCAAAAATTCGCGCAAGGCATCACGAATGTACCTTCGTCTCTCCCAAATATCAAAAATGAGAATCCGGTACTTCCCATCCCATCGCCTTGGTTTCGGAAGGGTAACCTTCCCTTCCTCATACTTCGCAAGCTCTCGCTCCCCTTTTTCGGTAAGCTTCACGGATCGTCTCCCTTTATTACCCGCAAACCGAACGAGCCCTCTCCGCGCAAGCCGTTCAACCACTCCATTAATGTAAGAGGGTCGCCGGTATCGCCGGTCACACATGCCAAGCGCTTGTACTGCGTTCGGCGCGCACAACGCCATAGCAATCAAGCCCGCTCCGCCGATGACTTTAAGCACCGTAAGCACAACTTTGGTTGCGCGCAATTCTTTTCTTTTCTGATAGTGCATAGATTTTGATGCCTCGTCGCAAAATATCGGCAAGAAACACATGTTAAAATAGTTTACGACCGTAAACTATTTTAACATATGGCTTGCAACATCGTAAATCGTAAAAATGTGTACAAGAACTATTGAAAAGAAAACTTAAAAGATGAAAAGAAATGAGAACTGGAGTAAAACCCAGAAGCAAGACACAGAAGTAAACCCCCACACCTTGACCGCAGGGCACCCGCCCGACTGGAGGGGCTCAGTCGTTCGGGCTGGTTAAACCCTACGGCAAGTCCCCACACTAAACATTCGTTTGGTGTGGGGACAAGGAAGAGGGGAACCCCGCGCAGAGCACAGGACATTTCACACAAGGTGTGGGGGTAAATTGAAGAGCGGGACCGCAGGACGTTTTTCCAGTAAAAACAAAAAACCGCGCGGAGAGATGCAGGAAACATTTCTGTTTCGTGCTCTCTCGCGCGCGGCTGTGCGTCAAACCCGATTAACCCTTGCCGCCGTACGGCCGATCGAACTGATTGTCGGAGTCCGTCCCGTAGGTCGGGAAGGTGAACCGGAGGTAGTATTCCCCCGGGTCAGCTACTCTTTCGTCGTTTCCCACTTCAACGAAGTGCTGCCATTCTTCGCCACTGAAGGGAGCAGCGCTCCATCCCCCATCAGAGCGTTTTTCGTATAAGAGACCCCCACTTGGTCTCTCAATAACGTGGTTCCATTCGCCAGTCACCTGTAGGGTGTGCACCGGCACCTTCATCGTGTAGGTGAGATGAAGAATGGGCCTGCGGTTGTTCGAAACGTGAACCACGATGTTCGTGGCATCGGTGAAGCGGTACACGTCTCGCGTGCCGATGGAGAACCCGGTTGCCTTCTGAATCGGAGTGGCTTTGTTGAGCCCCGTTTTGAGGTCGTAGGCAATGCCGCGAAATCCGCCTTCACTGGTGCGGATATAATATACGGCTGTTCCCCTCTTATTCTGGCTGAAATACGCCGGAATGAAGAAGAGACCGTCCCCAATTGGGTAGATGGTGTGGATGTACACGACATCTCCGCTACTGCCCACCTCTATGAACTCAATGTATCCAACACCCGGAAGGTGTTGGTATACCCCGTTGTTCAGCATCAGCTCAAGATGCCTGGCTGCCTCCGGCACGACATACTTTCCGTCCCTGAATTCCAGGCGAAATGATGTTCCTGCCTGCAACACGGAGAGGTCGTCTGCCGTCCGGAGATTTACCCACACACTGAACCAACTTACTGATTCCACTACTTTGAAGCGGAGTTTGGTCGCCACTAGTTTGGCAACCACTTCCGCGTAGTCATTTCCCACCACATCGGCGTAGGTGAGCGTGTCCATATCGCTGATGGTTCCCACTGACCCGATGGAGATGTACCCCCGCCGAACCGACTGTTCGGCGAAGATGACCATTTCGTCCACCGAGGTGAACGGCAGTTGGTCTGGGAGTGGGCCTGGGGCTGGAGCCATGCTACCTCCGCTACCT
>VMES01000022.1 GCA_007375655.1 Parcubacteria group bacterium Greene0416_79
GGGATTGCGATAGGTTTTGGGATGAGTTCTAATATATACTGTATACACTCATTCGCATATTGGTATACCCCTCCCATGGAAACGCCTGCCTCAGCTCCTCAAAGAAAACCATTGAAGCGAGTATTCGGCGTTGAGCGAAACGTCTTCTTCATGGGGCTCGTCTCTTTCTTCAACGACTTCTCCGCGGAGATGATCGTCTCCATCTTCCCCGCGTTCTTCAGCTCCGTCTTGAAGGCCGGCGCCGCGTCGCTTGGGCTCATTGAGGGCGTTGCCGAAGGGTTCGCCAACTTCATCAAGATCTTCTCCGGCCGACTCTCCGACGCCGTCGCGCGGCGCAAGATCTTTGCGGTCTTCGGCTACGCGCTCTCGGTCGCGACGCGTCCGCTCTATCTCTTTGCCGCGGCGCCCGCGCATGTCTTCGGCATCCGCGTCGCGGACCGCGTCGGCAAGGGGCTTCGCGATGCCCCGCGCGACGCGCTCATCTCGCTCTCCGCGCCGCGTGAAGAACTCGGCCGCTCCTTCGGCTTCCACCGAGCCATGGACTCGTTCGGCGCCATCTTGGGACCCCTCGCGGCATTCTTCATTCTGCGCGCATTTCCCGGAGGGTTTGACGCCATATTTATCGTCTCGTTCATGGTCGGCGTCTGCGCGGTACTCTCCTTTGTCTTCGTACACGAAGTGGCGGGCATCGTCCGCAACCCGGAAACCGTGCGGCTCATCCGCTCCTACCCGAAGAAACTCAAGTGGCTCCTTTACACCATGGCGCTCCTCTCGGTCGGCAACATCCCCGTCGCAGTGCTTCTTTTGCGCACCCAAGAGAGCGGGCTCAACATAAGCTTCATCCCCCTGTTCTATCTCTTCTTTAATGTCTCCTTTACGCTTTTTTCCTCATTTGCGGGCCGCGCCGCTGACCGCGTGGGTGAACGTCGCGTCATTTCCTACGGCTACGCGCTCCTCTGCATCGGATATCTTTTCATCATGTATGACGGAACCCTTGCGGTCTTGGCCGTCGGTTTCTTCCTTCTGGGCGCGGCGCTCTCGCTCGTTGACGGCGTGCAGCGCGCCTACATCGGCAAGTTAACCGGCGCGGAGATGCGCGGCAGCGCGTACGGACTCTTCAATGCGGCCCTCGGAGTGGGCACCATGATTGCCGGAGCGCTTGGAGGATTTATCTGGCAAAGATACAGCTCCACCGCGGCACTTGTAACCGCCGTCATCATCGTGCTCATCGGCCTCATGGCGTTCATGCGAACCGCGCAGAGCGGCACCACCGTTCCAAGATAGCGTCCTGCTGCTTTCCACCGCCCTTCCGCGAATGAGTCGTCAAAGCACGAATGGATGAATAGATAGAAGGTGCGAAAGATGCGTCATCGCGCGCGGCGCGGGCGCGGGGATTGGCGTCTCAATCTCCATTCGTCAATCTTCGCATGGTGACCGGTGAGGAGGACTCGGGGGACGCGATACTTCTTCCCCCTATACTCAAATACTTCAGGGCGCGTGTACACTTCAGGGCTCGCGATGCGCGCTTCTTCGCGCGACTGGGGATCTCCCAGAACTCCCTCCACCTGCCGCGAAATCACATCAATCATAATCATGGCTGGCAGTTCCCCGCCGGTCAGCACAAACGGTCCCACCGAAATTTCTTCCATTCGCGGCATTCGCATGAATTCGTTGATTCGCATTACCTTTATGACTTTTTTCACCCGCGCGTCAATTCCCTCGTAGCGCCCGCAGACAATGATGATGTCGGAGCATTGTGCGTATTTCACTCCGATTTCGTTGGTGAACTGTTTTCCACTAGGCGACAGCCAAAGAATAGGAGCTTTTAGCGTATAGCTTTTGGCTTTTAGCTTTCTAGAATTCCTTATTCTAATGTTCTTGAGAACATTAGAATAAGCAGATTCAACGGCTTTGAGTACTGGTTCCGCCTGAATCACCATGCCGGGACCGCCGCCGTAGGGCGCCCGGTCAATCCGCCTATGCCTGTCATAGGTAAAGTCGCGGGGGTTGTAAAACTTCACCTGTATCTTTTTATCCTCAATCGCCCGTTTCAAGATGGACTCGCCCAAGTAGGAGTCAAAGGCGTGGGGGAAGAGGGTTATTATATGAAAAGTCATGGGGAAGTAAGTAGCTAGTAGCTAGTAGATAGTAGATAGTAGCTAGTAGATAGTAGAGAGTAAAGTGAAAAAAGGCAAGAAAAAAGGGTCTCGTTAGAGACCCAAGGAAGGAACGGCGTTGAAGGGGCTTCAGGGCTTATTCATCTCAATGGTCTTCTCGGTTGCGACGCGAAGCGCGTTGAGCAAACCCATTGCGGAAAGAACTTCCGAACTGTCACTAGCCGCACGTTTAAAAGGTCTTTTTGTTTCAGTTTTCATAGGATCATTTTTCACTGCAGGTAACCTAACACACTTACGCAAAATAGATTTTAATGTTTCCCTAACACAAAACCCGCACTCGCGTGCGGGTTTTGTGCAGTTTCTTTCTGAAAGCTAAAAGCTATCAGCTAGAACCTAAAAGCTAGATCTTGAGTTCTTCCATCGCCTCATCAACGCTCTTGGTCGCGCGCTCCGGGCGGGTTCCCCCTTCCGGCTCGTTGATCTTCAGGTTGACGCGGGCGTTGTTCTTCATGCCGACAACGCGAAGCAGCGTGCGGATCGCCTTGGCGGTATTGCCCATGCGTCCGATGACCTTGCCCATGTCCGCCGGATTGATGGAAAGAGTGAGCAGCACCCCCATCTCATCAACCGTCCGATTGATCTTGACATCATTCGGATTATCAACCAGAGCTTTGACAACGTATTCAAGGAATGCACTGTCGTTTTCCTGTGCCATACTCGTCGCTTCTTAAATCGTCGTAATCTTTCTTCCTATTCGACCTTGCAGATGTACTGCTCCCGTAAAGGTAGCATAGTTGACTTTGCATGTCAATGTATGTTGCGGTAATGACTCACAACTGAATCACAGATAACTGAATAACTAGTGCCTCTCGTTCTTGGCAGCGTATTATGCGGTCTGTACCTGCTCCGTCTGCGGCAGGGTGGCAGAGACGGTTGCTTCTGTCTTCGCTTCCTCCTTGCGCTCCTCCTTCTTCTTTTCTTCCTGTGGTTGGTTGTCGGTTATGGGTTGTTTCGCTTCTTTCTTCACCGGGCGCGTGCGAGGCAGAACATTTATTTTCTTTCCGGGAATAATCCTCTCCCCAACCAGAAAGTTATGCACGGTGCCGGAGGGTTGCGCTCCTTTTGACATCCAATACTTAACGCGCTCGGCGTTCACCTTCTTCTCATCCGTCACGAGATTGTAGGTGCCGAGCACCTCATGGAACTTACCGCTCCTTGTAGAGTTTTTTGAATCAGTGAGCACCACCCGAAAGATCGGGATGTGCTTCCTCCCCACTCGCTGCAGACGGATTTTTAGCATGAGTGAAATACTATCAGGACTCAAGAAAAAGTCAAAAAGCGGGGGCCATGCTATAGTGACAGCGTGAAAAAACAACTTCAGAGAACAAGTGCGCACACGCGGCATATTCCATTGATACGCGGCGTCTTGAGCGTCAATTCCCGCGCAGTGGGGTTCGTGGAAGACAAAAGAAGCGAGGAAGACGTTACGATTGAGACGCCGAATCTCGCGACGGCGCTCAATCGTGATGAAGTGGAGGTTGAGTTGCTCAAGGAAAAGGTGCGCGGACGAAAGACCGGCCGTGTCGTGCGGATTATCAAACGAGCGAAAAGTAGATTTGTGGGGACTCTTGAACCCTCTCCTTCACACTCTGTGAGAGACAGTATCTCACAGGGTCCTTTGAGATTGGTGGCGGATGATTTCAGAATGTACGCGCCGATTCTCATTCCGAGACCGCCGCGCGCGGCGCGGAAAGGACAGAAGGCGCTTGTTGAGATCAAAGAATGGAAACTGGGAAAAGAACCGGTGGGAGCCGTGATTAAAGTCATCGGCAAAAAAGGCGAGCACGAAGTGGAGATGGAATCCATCATCCTAGAGAGGGGGTTTGAGAGCGCGTTTCCGCGCGAAGTGGAGGCCGAGGCAGAAACAATCGCCGAGGAGGCCAGACGACTTATCCGGAAAACAGGCACGCCTATTCCATCTGATGAGAGACAGAAACGGAGGGATTTTCGTACCACAACTCTGTTCACGATAGACCCCGCCAACGCAAAGGACTTTGATGACGCGCTGTCGTTTAGAAGGTTACCCTCCTCCGCTAAAGCTACGGAGGGCGAATCTGAAGACAGATTCGAAATAGGGATTCATATCGCTGATGTTTCCCATTATGTCCGCGAGGGTTCTGTGCTTGACCGCGAGGCGCGGGAGAGGGGCACCTCGGTCTACCTCGTGGACCGCACCATTCCGATGCTTCCCGAGGCACTCTCAAACGATCTCTGCTCCCTCAACCCGGGGGTTGACCGGCTCGCGTTCTCGGCCGTCTTTGAGTTGGATGAGCGTGGCCGCGTCCACAGCCGCTGGTTCGGAAAGTCCGTCATCCACTCGCGGAAACGCTTTACCTATGAATCTGCGCAGAAATCAATTGATATTCATCGTAGAGGTTCAACCTCAGCCCCATTCGCGTCTTCAAAAAGAAACGGCTGGATACGCATAAACTTATTGAAGAGTTTATGCTTCTCGCGAACCGCGAAGTCGCGCATTTCTTTTCCAAGACCGCTTCAAAAGCGGGTGGCAAGCTCCAATTCATCTATCGGACTCACGATGTGCCGAACCGAGAAAAGTTGGAACGGCTCGGGGTCTTCGTGCGGGCGCTCGGACATGAGCTCACCCTACGAAAGGACGGGAGCGTCAACGGAAAAGACCTGCAGGTGTTGTTTAACGCCATTGAGGGACACGCGTCCGAGTCGCTTATCAAAACCGCGGCTGTGAGAAGTATGGCAAAGGCCGTGTACTCTACCCTAAACATCGGACACTTCGGACTCGCCTTTGAGCACTATACGCATTTCACCTCGCCCATTCGCCGATATCCCGACCTTCTCGTGCACCGTTCGCTTTTCGCGATACAGGAACCGCACGGGGTAGACCCTGGCAAGATGTCACGGCTTGAACGAATGGCTGCCGATGCAACGCAAAAAGAGATCTCCGCGGCCGAAGCCGAACGAGAGTCCATTAAACTCAAACAGGTTGAATACATGCAGGAACGGCTCGGAGCGCAGTTTGAGGGAATTATTTCAGCCGTTACCGAATGGGGCATCTATGTGGAGGAGAAGGAGACCCGTTCGGAAGGCATGGTGAAGCTTCGCGACATTGGCGGCGACTACTACGCGCTTGACGAGAAGAACTACCGAATCGTGGGAGCGCGCACGAAAAAGACATACGCGCTCGGCGACCCGGTGCGCTTCAAAGTGGCCGGCGCCGACCTGGAGCGCAAAACGCTGGATTATCGGCTCGTGTAATGTTTGACCACAAAAAAGAGTTAGCTAGAATAGAAAATAGAACCGGAAAAACCACGCACATAAGCACATATGAATGAGAACGACTTTCCGCGATTCCAACAAGGCATGACCGTCACACCCGCTGGGAATGAAGTGACAGGATACCGAGGAACAAAGATACGTCCGGGGCAGATACTCGTGATTGCAGCGGTGTTTGAAGACGAAGGTATTCTGTGCTTAAATCTTCAAGGCATCCGCGACGCGTTTGGAGCAAAGCAATTTGTGGAAGTACGCCGAACTTCCGCACTCGCTCTTGCGTAATGCAAGACTACTCTCTGCCCGGCCGCGCACCACGCGCGGCCTTTTTCTTTTCTTGAAAATAACAGGGTGGTCCTCTTTGCCAAAGTGGGATATCACGCCCGTCCGATCCATGGTCACCCCATAGATGACTCCGGCGCGAGACATGGTCTCGCGGTTGTGCGTGATGAGAATGAGCTGTGAGTGTTTGGAGAGATTCTCCACCATATCGCCGTACTTTTTTGAGTTCGCCTCGTCAAGCGCGGCATCGGTCTCGTCAAGAACAATGAAGGGCGGCGGCTTCACTTGCGACATGGCAAAGAGAAGCGCGATGGAAGTAAGCGCCCGCTCTCCGCCCGAGAGCATCATAAGCCCCTTAATCTTCTTGCGAGGCAGATGCACTTCAATATCAATGCCGGCTTCAGTCGGGGGCGCCTCGGCGAGTTCCTCCCTATCAATGCCCCCAAGCTCCAGGAGCGCCTCATCGGTCTCCCGCCGCACCGCCCTCTCGGGTTTCAGGACCGTGAGTTTCGCGCTCCCGCCGCCGAACATGAGCGAAAAAAACTTCTGGAACTCCTCGTTAATCTTCTCTATGCCGCCGCGAAACTCCTCGTCAAGCTTCTGCTCCAATTCCGCAATAAGCGCTCGCAGGGTCTCTCCCCCGCGCGTCAAATCGGCAAGCTCCCGCGCGAGAAACGCGTCCCGTTCCGTCGCCTCTTCAAATTCTTTTAAGAGGTCCGTCTCCCCGCCGGCGCCCGCGTCTTCAATGCGGATCTTGAGCCGCTCAATCTTTCGGCGGCGCTCTTCCTGCATTCCCCTCTCGTCGCCTTCGCTCGGCAAAAGAAGCGCGCGCTCGTACTGCAAAATCTCCCGCCCGGCCAGAAGCGCACCCTCGGTGAGCTCCCGCTTGAAGTCCCCTTCCCGGTGCAGGAGCTCCGCCTGCTCCACCTTGATCATATTCATTGCGCCGTGAAGCTCGTTCTGCCTAGCCATAATCCGAAGCCAATCCTTCTCCGTGTTGCAGCTCGCGTCTTTCGCTTTTTCAATCTCGGCACGGAGCGCTCGCTCTGCCTCGGAAATCTCTTGCTCCGCGGCCTCGGCCGAGGCCAGTTTCTTTTCCGTCCCTCTTTTCTTCTCGGCAAGCGCGGCAATCTCTCGCTCTGCCTCTTCGGCTGTCGGCTCTTTCTTCAGACGAAAACGCTCCGCGAGCACGCTCAAAATCTTTTGTATCTTCAGAACCGCCTGCCGAAGCAGGCCTACCTCGGTATGCGCAAGCGCCGCATCCACTTCCCGAGAAATCTTCATAACCTCGGCGAGCGGAACGAGCGCTTCTCCCGCCGATGCAGATGCCTCGGCCCCTGCGAGACGCTCGCGTGCCGCAATCTCGCCCTCAAGCCGCCCTATGTCGCGCGAGAGCGTCTCCCGCTCCCGCCGCACTGCCGCAATCTTCTCCTGAATGGCGAGCACGGAGTGCGTCTTCTCGTCCCGCCCGGAAGCCGACTGAAGTTCTTTCTTCGCGGCAGAAAGCGAGCGCTCAAGTTCCGCCAACTCGCGCCTGGGCGCCTCTGCCTTTGACGCGAGGCGCACGCGCATATCAGAAAGAAAACGATGCTCCCGCGCAAGGTACTCGCGGTAGAGAGCGCGCAGTTCGTCTTTTTGCGCCTTCACCTTCTCAATCTTCTCCATCTGCTTTCTCAAAAACGAGAGGTGCGGCGCAATCTCCTTGCGCAAAGACACGACCTGCTTCATATTCTCCTCGCTCTTTAGGAGCTTGCGCTCCGACTCTTCCCGCTTCCACTGGTAAATCTTAAGGCCGAGCGCGTCCTCAATCATCTCGCGCCGTTCGCGCATGCTCGCGTTAAGTATCCGGTCCGCCTCGCCTTGAGAAATAATGTGGTGCCCCGAGGCGCCGATGTGCGCGCCGGAGAGAAGTTCCACGATGTCGCGGAGCCGCACCTGGCTTCCGTTCAGGAGATACTCGCTTGAGGCATCTCGGTAAATCACGCGCTCAAGCACTGCTTCGTCAAAATCAACGTTCAGCAGTTTGCTGCGGTTATCAAAATGGAGCTTGACCGACGCGCGGTTCGCGCGGGCGAGTTCCGGCGAGCCGTTCCAGATGAGATCCTCGGTTCGTTTTCCCCGCATGCTCTTGATGGACTGCTCGCCCAAGACAAAGCTAAACGCCTCGGCAATATTGCTCTTGCCGCTTCCGTTCGGCCCCACAATCGCTGTAATCGGCGTATTGAAATCAAGCACGGTCTTCTTGGCAAACGACTTGAAACCCCCCAATTCCAGACTCTTCAAATACATGATATAAAAAATCCTTAATCCCCGCCCGACTTCGCTTGGACGAAGTCCAGGCGGGCGGGCTTCATCCTTTAATCTTTAACAGAGAACCTCTTGCTTCGGAGTTAAGGATTAAAGATTAACGATTAAAGATTCCGTCTATCATAGCATTTCTCGGCAAAGAAAAAAGCCGGAATCGTACAAACAGTATGGATTCCGGCAATGACGAGCGTTGTCCTCGTCTTAATGTGGTGGGGGAAAAAAGGAAGCCCCCCGCAAATCAAACAAGTAGTTACGATCGTAACTACTTGTTTGGAATCACTTCTCTGGTTTCTTGAGTTTAAAATGCAAAAGGAGTTCGGCTTCGTTGGTGAGATAAGTAAGCACGCCGTATCGCACATAGGGGCGCACCTCCAACAGTTCCACGATAAAATCAATTTCATCGCGGCAGGGATACGGGTGCACAAATACCGACTTTTGCCATGGAAAGAAGCCGAGGTCGCGCAATTTTTCTCTGAACGCGTGCCGCTGTAATTTGAATTTCTCCGGAATGTCATAAAAAACGCCGTGCCAGAGCGCATTCCACTCCTTCGGCACTGGAATAGTAAGTGTGCGCTCATTGAACGTAAGCGCCCGTTTCTTCCCCTGCTCCGTGAGAAGAATCGTCTTTGTTCCGTCCGAGTTCTCTCGCTCACTCACCAACCGGTCACGATAAAATTCCCGCACAATCTGCCTAAGATACTGACGGTCAATGTCCTTCCACTCCTGTGCCAGTTCACCGAGTATCCGAAGTTGGCGTCCTATGGTGCCTGCAAAGGAAAGCGCCACCCCCGCTTGTAGCAGAAGCAGTATCCGCAACTTCGTGGGGCTGTAAATCCTTTTCACTTTCCGCTTTCTCTGCACCAGGTTATTATCTCCCACTCCCGCAAATCAAACAAGTAGTTACGATCGTAACTACTTGTTTGAAATGGAGACGAGAAAAAGGCAAGGGGGACCGAGACGGGGTAGCCGCACGGAGCCGTCTTGGACGGCAGGGAGAGGGAAAAGAAGGGAAGGGCAAGGAAAGGAAGTATAAAAATAGGAGAATTACTTGGCCGATTCCTTTGCGAGTTCGGGCTTGCGCTCCGAGGCGCGGACGTCCACTTCGTAAGAGGTATTCTGCGCTTCAAAGAAATTCACGAGTTCAAAGACATCCGTTGCGGCGCTCATCCACTTCGCGGGATTGCGCGCGTTGTAGTGTTTCGGAAGCCCGAGTTCCTCAAGGCGCCGGTCAGTCACATACTGCACATACTGGTTCACGTAGTCGGCGTTCAGCCCAAGAATCCCGCGCGGAAAGAGGTCCTTGTTGTACGCCACCTCCAAGTCAACCCCCTCAATGATGATACCGCGAATCTCATTGGCGAATTCCGGCGTCAAGAGTTCCTGATTCTCTTCAAGCGCGGTGTGCACGAGGTTGATGCCGAACTTCAAGTGCAGCGACTCGTCGCGGAGCACCCAGTTGATGAGGGACCCGAAGTTGCGAAGCTGATTCCGCTGGCGGAAAGAGAGCGCCACCATGAACCCGGAATAAAACCAGATGCCTTCCATCACAATGTTGGTCGCGACGAGATTCCGGATAAAGTCCTTCTTGCCCTCCACGGTCTCAATGTCCAAAATCTCCTCGGTCATGCGCCTCAAGTACTTAATGAGGTACTCTTCTTTCGCCTTCATGGACGGCACCTCAAGATGGATGCCAAAGACCTGCTCGCGGTCAAGCGGGAATGTCTCAAGCACATACTCAAACGCCACGCAGTGGTTCGCCTCCTCCCACATCTGCTTGGCAAGATAGAGATGCGCCTCCGGCGCCTTGATATAAGGATACCAGCCGAGCGCAATGGAGCGGTTCACGATAAGTTCCGCGGGATTGAAGAACGCCATGAGGAACTTCACCGCATGCCGCTCGTCCTCGGTCATCTTGCTCCAATCATCCAGGTCCTCCTTGAGTGCAATCTCGTGCGGAAACCAGGTGTTCCGCACCGCCTGCTGATAGAGGTCATACGCCCACGGGTAGCGTATGGGGTGCAGATTCATGTCCTCGGGTTGTGCTTTGCCGATTAACATATATATGATACGAACATACGATAAAGTACTAATGCAACGAAAACATACTAATTCCTTTTATCTATGCGCACAACTCGTTTCGGATGAATTGTTCTGTCCCTAAAATTTACAACGATACCTAATCTCAATTGGGTTTCCTGCAAATATCTTTGCGTTTGCTAATAATCTTCTTTGGTGACAATTCGTTTTGCTTTTAGTTCAAGGAGAATCTTACCGTCAATAATAAAATCCGCAATATTGCCGCTGTCTCCAATAATTTGTTCTCTTTTGTAGGCCAACCTATCTTGCTTGAGCTTTTGTTCTAAAAGGTCAGCGTATTATCTTTCTTTGGCATATACGCCTAATTCGTTGTGCACCACAAAGCACAGACCGACTACTGTAAAAGACAACTCTGGATAGATAAGGTCGGCCATTCGTATGTTTTCGTTGCATTCGCACGCATTCGTAATTTAGTATCGCGTTACTGGCAGCTGTCGCATATCAACTGCTCCTGCGGGTCTTCGGGTAGGACGGCTGCGCTTCTTGGGAAGACCGCGTCAACGGTAAGCTCTGGCCGTTTGGCTACCGCCGCAAGAACTGATTCTTGTTCCGGAGATGCGTTTGAAGAAACAACCCCCTCGCCCCCTTTGATAAGGGGGAGAGCCGAGGCAACGGAACTGACGGGCGGGGCAAATGTTTCTCTGCGAACGTCGCGCACCGGAGACGCGACCGGCTCCGCTTTAGGAGTAGGAGTAGGAGTAGGAGTAGGAGTAAGAAGCGGGGGCTGAAGCTTGGTAATGCCGCCGAAGGCGGCGGGCGCGCTCTCGCCTTTCCGAAACGCGGCGGCGAACCCAACTTTTCCAATCTGCTCGGCTTTGTTGACGCGAACCGTTGACTGCTCGGCAGAATGCCTTGGCCTCATGTGCAGGTAATACGTGGTCTTGAGCCCCTTCTCCCACGCGGTGGTATAGATCTTCATGGTCTCATCAATGTCCCTGGTCGCCAAATACATGTTGCGCGAGAGCGCCTGGTCCACCCACTTCTGCGCGCGCGCCGCCACCTCAATAAACGCAAGAGGCGAAGTCGTGAAAGACGTCTTGTAGATGTGCTTCAAATGTTCCGGGATGCCTTGAATCTCGGCAATATCTCCCCGCGTCTCAATAATCTTCTCCCGCACCTTCTCCCAGAGCCCCATGTTCTTGAGGTCAAGCACGAGGTTGTGATTGAGATCCAGATACTTGCCGGAAATCTTGCTGCGCGAAAAGACCTGCGCAAAGCGCGGGTCAATGCCCGGCGTCGTACCCGCCACAAGCCCGATGTTGGCATTCGGCGCGACCGCCATAAGGGTGGCATTCCGCATGCCCTTCTTCACCTTCTCCCGAAGCACCTCCCAGTTCAATCCCCGATGCCGGCTCTCCAAAGACACGGTGAGCGCGTGCCCGCGGCTCCTTTCAAGATGCGCGAGCGTATCAATCGGCACCTGCCCCTTTGACCAGCCGGAACCGTGAAAGTGCCGGTAGGCGCCCCGCTCGGCCGAG
>VMES01000023.1 GCA_007375655.1 Parcubacteria group bacterium Greene0416_79
TTGTGGATATCGGCGGCGGCACGACGGATGTGGCGATTATCTCGCTCGGCGGAATTGTGGCCTCCACCTCGGTCAAGTGCGCGGGGAACCGGATGGACGCCGCCATTGTGGATTACATCAAGAAGACCTTCAACTTGGTTGTCGGGGACAAGATGGCGGAAGGGATCAAGATTCAGGTTGGCTCCGCGGTCTCCCTAGAGGAAGAACTTTCCATGGTGATCAAGGGGCGTGACTACATCACCGGGCTTCCGCGCGCCACGGAGGTCCGGACCAACGAGATTGTCCGCGCCATCGGCAGGGAACTCCGCGAGATTGTGAAGGCAATCAAAGACGCGCTGCAGGAGACGCCTCCGGAACTCGCCGCAGACATCATTGACCATGGGATTCTCATGACTGGCGGCTCGTCTCTCCTGCGCCATTTTCCGGAATTGGTCTTCCGGCGCACCGGGGTGAAGGCCGTGCTCGCGAAAGACCCGCTCTATTGCGTCGTGAAAGGCACGGGAATCGCGCTGGAACACCTTGAGGCGTACAAGAAAAGCATTATCGCAAAGCGATAAAAAGGTAATTGTGGATATCTGATTTCCACAGGTGGTGAAATGAGTATGGAGAATCACGCTTCGGCATTGCCGCTTACGGTCCCGCTTCATCACGCATACTGCGCGGTGGGGGAGGCAGCGCGCATCGCGCCGAGGATAAAAGAATTCTTTGAGCGGGAGTTTGGTTTTGCCGCGCGCGGGAATCCGGATTTTTGGCATGGCGAATACGCAACGTTTGGCATTGGCGAGGCGCGCCTCCTCAAGGAGGCGGCGGGGCAAAAAGCATTCGGAGATGGGAAGAAACTCTTTATTATTTCGTGCGGCTCCATGACAAAAGAGGCGCAGAACGCGCTCCTAAAGACGCTTGAAGAGCCGGCGCCGGATACTTATTTTTTTCTTCTGCTGCCTTCGGCAAGCGGGTTACTCACGACCCTTCGCTCGCGGCTGTTTCTCATCACTCTTGCGGTCGAAAAGGCGCTGGATTCTTCTTCTTTTACGCGCGCGTTTCTTGTCGCGCGGCCGCCCCGACGGCTTGCCCTGCTTGCGGAGAAGTTCGGCGCGTTGGATGATGAGGCGCGTTCTCGTGAGGAGATGCGCGCATTTTTTCATTCTCTTGAGCGGGTCCTTGCGGCTGCGCCGCGCGACGCGGAGGTGGCGCGCGCGCTTTTGGAAGTGCTTCTCTGCGCGCGGTACGGCTTGGGGCGCTCCCCGTCCCAAAAGATTCTCTCGGAACATCTTGCGCTTACGCTTCCGACTGTTATGTAACCGCGCTCTCGTTTGGTTGAATGCGTGGGGGAGTGCTATGATAGCGACATGGCATATTCATTCGCGGCATTTCACGCGGCGGCGCAGAACGCCACTTTGTGGCTCAAGAAAGAACTCGGGGGTCTGCGCGGCATCCGCGCAACACCCGCAATTTTGGACGGCGTACTCGCCGAATCATACGGGACAAAGATGCCGATACCGCATCTTGCGAGCGTCTCTGTTGAGGACGCGCGCACGCTCCGCATCACTCCCTTTGACCCGAGCGCCGCGAAGGAGATTGAAAAAGCGATTACGCTCTCAGGGCTCGGGCTCTCTGTTTCGTCTGATGAGAAGGGCGTCCGCGTTCATTTTCCAGACCTGACCGCGGAGCGGCGCGGGGCGCTCATCAAAGTCGCAAAGGAGAAGTTTGAAAGCGCCCGGGTGACGCTTCGCAAGACGCGCGATGACGCGCTCCGCGATATCGGCGAGAAAGAGAGACGGGGCGAGATGGGAGAAGACGAAAAGTTCCGTTTGAAGAAAGAACTGGAGAAGATGACGGAGGCGGAGAATAAAAATCTTCTGGAGGTGTATGAACGCAAGGAGAAGGAGATACTTTCGTAGCGTTACGCGCAGAGTTTTTTCATTTCTAAATGCTACACTCGCCCGAACGACTGAAGATAGTATTCAATCGGGCGGGCGCTACCGCTACACGCTACACGTTAAACGATACACGCCATGACCCTTCTGCTATTTTTCATCATCCTCGGCGCGCTTATCTTCGTGCACGAACTCGGGCATTTTATCTCCGCGAAGAAGGCGGGGATTCGCGTTGATGAGTTTGCGCTTGGGTTCCCGCCAAAGATCTTGAGCAAAAAGATAGGCGAGACCACCTATGCGCTCAATCTCGTGCCGTTCGGAGGGTATGTCCGAATACACGGGGAAGACCCCGAAGACGCGGATAAACGCGGATTGGCAACGCGGATAAACGCGGATGGAGATGCGGATGATGCTCGGAGATTCACTTCAAAGCCGCGCTACATCCAGGCCGTCGTGCTTGCGTCCGGCGTGCTCGGCAACATCGTCTTCGCATGGCTCCTGCTTTCTCTCGGGTTCCTTTCCGGAACCCCTTCTTCTTTGGAGGGGAGGCACGCTCAACAGGCGCGCGACGCGAAGATTCTTGTTACGAGCGTCCTTCCCGGTTCTCCCGCGGAACGCGCGGGGCTCAAAAGCGGGGATGCGATTCTCTCGCTCACCGAGGGGAAGCGGCGCTTTGCCGAGATTGATGCTGCATCGGCGCGTGCATTTATCGGCGAGAGTTCCGGCGCGCTTTCGGTTTCTTATCGGCGCAAGGATGAGGTACGGCAGTTGGAGATTATTCCGGAAGAGGGAATTATTCCGGAGAAGAAGGCCATAGGGGTAACATTAGACACGGTCGGGCTTGTCCGGTTCGGAATATTCCGGTCGTTTTTGGAAGGGGCGCGAACCACCGCGGAGTTGTCGTATTCGGTTACGGTCGGACTGTTTAGTTTTTTGGCGGATGCGTTTCAGGGGGAAGCGGGATTGGACGCCATTACCGGCCCCGTCGGCATCGCCGGACTCGTGGGCGAGGCGCGCATACAGGGCATCGCCTATCTTCTCTCTTTTACCGCTTTCATTTCCATCAACCTCGCGGTCATCAACCTTCTCCCTATTCCTGCGCTTGACGGCGGACGCCTTCTCTTTTTGGCGATTGAAGGGATTACCCGCCGCGGGATTCCGTCCAAAGTCGCCCGTGCCCTCAATACCGCCGGCTTTGCGTTCCTTATTCTGCTTATGGTTGTGGTGACGTATCGGGATATTGCGAAGTTGTTTTTGCCTTTTCCCTAATACTCCCTAAGACGGACTTTTTCAAGTATGATTAGTGCATGAGACAATCAGAACTCTTCACCAAGACCCGCAAGGAAGCGCCGAGCGATGAAGTCGCAAAGAATGCGAAGTTGCTTATCCGCGCCGGCTATATCCATAAAGAGATGGCGGGCGTGTATTCGTATCTCCCGCTCGGGCTTTTGGTGATGAATAAGATTATCGGCGTTATCCGCGAGGAGATGAACGCCATCGGCGGACAGGAACTCCATCTTACCGCCCTGCAGGACCCGGCTGTCTGGCGCACAAGCGGGCGCTGGAGTGACGAGGCGGTTGACAATTGGTTCAAGACCAATGTGAAGGTCGGCGGAGAGGTCGGGCTTGCGTTCACCCACGAGGAGCCGCTGACCCGCCTCATGGTGAGCCACATCCGCTCGTACAAAGACCTGCCGCGCTCTATCTATCAGTTCCAGACGAAATTCAGAAACGAGACCCGCGCCAAGAGCGGCATCCTCCGCGGGCGGGAATTTCTCATGAAGGACCTGTATTCATTCTCGCGTGATGAGAAGGAGCACGAGGTGTTCTATCAAGAAGCGATTGCGGCGTACCGGAAGGTCTTCAGACGCGTGGGCATCGGGGAGCAGACCTACCTTACTTTTGCGTCGGGCGGTTCGTTCAGCAAGTATTCGCACGAGTTTCAGACCGTGACGGACGCCGGGGAAGATACCATACATCTCTGTACGGCGTGCTCTGTTGCCGTGAATGATGAGATTATCGCGGCGCAAAGCGCATGTCCCGAGTGCGGGAATAAGACGCTCACAGAGAGGACTTCGGTGGAGGTCGGAAATATCTTCCCGCTCGGCACGAAGTATTCAGAAGCGTTTGGCCTCTCGTATCTTGACGAGAAAGGGGAGCGGCAACTCGTGCATATGGGAAGCTATGGGCTCGGACCCGGGCGGCTTATGGGTACGATTGTGGAACTTCTTGCGGATGAGAAGGGCCTCATCTGGCCGGAGAGCATTGCTCCATTCAAGATGCACCTCGTCTCCCTTGCCGGGGCTCGTGGCGGGGACGTGCAGAAAGAAGCCGAGAAACTTTACGAGAGATTCATGAAAAAGGGCATTGAGACGCTCTTTGACGACCGCGACCTCAGTCCCGGCGAGAAGTTCGCCGACGCCGACCTTATCGGCATCCCGACGCGCGTGGTCATAAGCGAAAAGACGCTCGCCGAAGGGAAGCTGGAAGTAAAAGACCGCAAGACCGGAGCGATTGCGCTGTGCTCCGAATCCGAGTTGCTTGGCCGGTAGTAAACCCCCACACCAAACATTCGTTTGGTGTGGGGGCAAGAGCGCAGGGCATTTCACCCCAGGGGTGGGGGTAAACTTCGGCATCCCTCGTAGTCCTCGGCAGTATTCATCCCTTTTGGTATCTTTCAATATTTGGGGTATCTTTCGGCAAATCTTGGCAACCTTCTGCAACCTTCGGCAAACCTCGGCAACTTTGGCCGTCCGTTCGGCCGTCTCTCTCCACCCGTCTCCCGTCGTCTCCCCCCGTTTTTCTCCCGTCTGCCATGTAAGTACGATCGTACTTACGCGGCACACCTCACTTGATGCGGAAGTTTTTTTTCAGATGATCCTCGTTGTCTATATATTCAACGACCATGAAGCGAACGTATCTTCGTATAGCGTACAATTCAATCAAGAACTCAATTTGATCGCGGCATTCAAATGGACACACGAATACTGAACGTTGAAGAATATAGAACCCCATATATTCCAGATGTGCACGGAGGGCATCGCGCGCTTCTCGTTCATCTTCCGGTATGTCAAAGATAACAACGCGCCACTTTCTATCCCATGCCGAAGGACGCATAATCTTTATACGGTCGGCTTTGTAGGTGAGCGCTTTCTTCTTTCCGCCCTCATTGAGCACCAACGTAGTCGTGCCGTCAGAGTGTACTTTTGTCTCAAGGAGTTTTGCATCGTAGAGCGCATTTATTGCTCGTTCAGCCGCTCGCCTGTTTATTTCCTTCCATGACTCGCGCATGCCCTTGATGATACGCCAGCTTTTTTCAGGAGAACGTGAGCAAGAAAGCGCCAACCCGCCAAGAAGTAAAAGCAGGATTTTTTGTTGTACTGGTCCGATACGCAGCCGCGTCTCTTTCGCCTCTTTTCCGTTCGTTCTCCTTCTCTTTTGCATGCCTTTATTTTACCATGTAAGTACGATCGTGCGTATGCGGCAACCGAGGAGTTTGGCGGCCCATCCGCCCTCTCTCCCCCCGTTTTTCTCTCTCTTGCCGTGTAAATACGATCGTACTTACACGGCAAGATGAGAGCAGTTCGGCGATATGTGTAGCGTTATGGGATCGACGCCAGGCGCGCATGTCCAAAGTTTGCCTTTCCATAGGTTGTCTTCTTTAGCGCGCCGTTCCCTTGTCTAGAATTCAGATTGACCGTACTATCTAGAGCATCCAATGTTTCAAAAACACTTTGAAAAGCTGAATACGTATCTCTCCAATGACATCGGGATTGACCTCGGCACCGCAAATACCCTGGTCTATATGCGCGGGCAGGGGATTGTGATAAACGAGCCCTCGGTCGTTGCGGTGAATCAAAAGACCGGACAGGTGGTCGCGGTCGGCGCGGA
>VMES01000024.1 GCA_007375655.1 Parcubacteria group bacterium Greene0416_79
GGCGCGCCCGCGTCCTTTGCGAGGTGGATCATTTGGCGCATGGCGTTCTCGTGGCCGTCTATCTCCGGATGACGGCTGATCTCAATGAAGAAACCGCTTTCCCCGAAGCGCTCGCGATACCATGCCACCCGTTCGCGCGCCGCTTCTTCGCCTCGCGCGGTGAGGAGGTGCCGGATGTCTGAGCCAAAGGCGGGTGAGATGGCGAGGAGTCCTTCTTTGTGCGCGCCGAGTATTTCCAAATCAATGCGGGGCCGGTAATAGAATCCTTCCAGGTGCGACTGCGTCACGAGTTTGAGAAGATTTCGGTACCCCGCCAGATTTTTTGCCAGAAGAATGAGGCGGTGTCGCCGGTTGTCCACGCCCGCTTGCTTGTCCAGGCGCGTGCGGAACGCCATGTAGGCATGCACGCCGATAATTGGCGTGATGCCCGCCTGCCGGCACGCTTTGTAAAACTCCACGGCGCCGTAGAGATTGCCGTTGTCCGTCAGTGCGAGCGCGGGACAGGAACACTCCTTTGCACGGGAGACGAGCTCCGGAATCTTCGGCAGGGCGTTGAGCAAACTATAGTGGGAGTGGACATTGAGGGGAGTGAAGCGCGGCATGAGGGTAGTATACTACACTGTTGCAAATTTAAGATTTAAGTTTTAAGATTAAAGATTAAAGTAAGAACCGAGAAGGCAAGGCGGCCTGATTACTTAAATCTCCAATCTTTAATCTTTAATCTATTCTCGCCATGCCAAACGTTGAATTCAACGAAGAGAAGGAATACACCGATTCTCTTGCGCGGGAGGGAGGCGCCAGATACAGCCGGTTCGCGCGGCTCGTTATCCGGCTTGGTCTGGCGAAGGACGAGACCGGGGCGAACATCGTGCTCGTCGGCCTTGCTGTTTTGGTTGTGGTCCTGGCCGCGGCGCTTTTCTTTAGCGCGTCCTAGCGCCGCAGTAACTTACTTTTCCGTTTCCATTTCTTTTTCTCTCCCGATCACCTTTTTTATGCGCCGAGAGTTTCTTGTCGGCATTGATGAAGTGGGGAGAGGTCCTTTGGCGGGACCGCTCTGCGTTGGCGCCTGCCTCATTCGCGCGCGGGATCGGCGCCGCGTTCTTGCGCGTGTCTGGGGCATCCGGGATTCAAAACGGTTGGCGCCGAAGCGGCGCATTGCATGGTGTCTTTGCATTGAGGAGATGGCGGCAGAAGCATTGCTTACTCTGGTTACGTCTTTTGTCAGCCATAAGGTGATTGACCGCATGGGTATTGCGCAGGCGCTCCGCATTGCCATTCGCCGCTGTCTTGCAAAACTCGCGGCGCCGCCGGAGCGAGTAGAGATCTTGCTTGACGGTGGCATTGCGGCGCCTGCGCTCTACCCTTTTCAGAAGACCATCATCGGCGGAGACGAGACCGAGCCCTTGATCACGCTTGCCTCCATTGTCGCCAAAGTCAGGCGCGATCGCAGAATGGCGCGGCTTGCGCGGAAGTATCCGGCGTATGGGTTTGAGAGGCACAAGGGGTACGGCACGAAGAGGCACTATGAGGCACTGCGGAAGTACGGAACTTGTCCGATTCATCGCCTTTCATTTTTGAAGAAGTTCATTGGTCAGCTTCCTTAATTTTCAATTCTCAATTTTCAATTATCAATCAATATTAAATTCTCTAATTTTCCAGCTGGTTGAACATTGGTCATTGGAAATTGATAATTTTTTCCACCATACTGGTCTAAAGGGAGCATTGCCGCAAAGAGTTGTCTTTCCAAACAAATGGTGTATAGTGTCTGGTATGGTAGTCCGGATGCGTTCAACTCGTTCGCACCGCAATAATCGGCGCTCGCACTTTGCGCTCGCGCCGCCGCGGCTTTCGGCCTGCGTCTCCTGCGGCAAGCCGCGCCTCTCGCATATCCTATGCCCCCACTGCGGGGCGTACCGCGGGCGTACGATAGTGAATATGCAGGCGCGAATTGAGAAGAAGCTCAAAAAACGCGTGGAAAAGGAGAAGGCAGCGCGTTAATTTTCAATTATCAAGGTCCAATAGTTCAACACATTTTCAATTCTTTAATGTTCCGTTCCTCGGAAATTAGATGATTGAATATTGTTTGAAAATTGGGATTTGAAAATTGATAATTCGCCAGTATGGCCAACCGGCACCTTGCAAGGTCAGTGGTTCTGCAAACCCTCTACGAGTGGGACTTTAGAGAGTTGCCCGAAAAGGCGGCGGCTGTAATTCTCATGCGCAATATTGCCGAGTTCGCTCCCGGGTTAAGCGAGCATGAATTTCTTTCCTCGCTTCTCAAAAATGTTCTCTCAAAGCGGGACGACCTTGATAAAGTCATTGTGAAGGCCGCTCCGGACTGGCCGCTTGAAAAAATATCCGTTGTTGACCGCAATGTCTTGCGGCTCGGGCTTTTCGAGCTTCTCTTTGCCGACAAGGAAGAGGTGCCGGCTAAGGTCGCGATCAACGAGGCGATTGAACTTGCAAAGACCTTTGGCGGCGAGCGGAGCGGCAAGTTCGTAAACGGAGTCCTCGGTTCGGTCTATAAGGAATTGGGCGAGCCGGGCAAGGACGCGGCGCCGCGCAAGAAGCATCAAGCGGTGCCGTACGAGCAGATGCCGATTAAGAAACTCGGTGGGGCGGTTGTGTACGCGCGGGTCGGTACAGACATTTATCTCGGGCTCGTACATGATATCTTTGGCCACTGGACCTTGTCCAAAGGGACCATAGGGAATACTCCGGAGAGTGCGAATGAAAACGTGGAGACGGGCACTGTTCGGAAGATAAAGGAGGAGATCGGCGTGGAGATCGCCATTAAGGCCGACCTCGGAAGCAACGAATATGTCGCGTCCGACCCCGAAAAAGGGAAGATTCGGAAACAGGTGCACTATTTTCTCGGCGAGGCGAAGTTTCTCCCTCTGAAGCTTGAAAAGAAAGGCGGGCTTGACGACGCGAAGTGGTTCAAATTGGGAGATATCCTGGGGCTTAATTTTTACGAGGATATTCTTCCCATCGTTACCAAAGCAATCAATTTATTATTAAAGAAGTAGTTAGTATTTAGTAACTAGTAGATAGACCTGATTACTTAAGAAGTAAAGATAATTATCAATGTTCAATTACCAATTTTTAGCATTGAAGCATTTCGGGCTTTGATTGAAAATTGAGAATTGTAAATTGAAAATTCCTTGACCATGGATTTTTCCGCATTTGAAAAGAAGGTGGGCATCGTCTTCAAAGACAAAACTCTCCTTCGCACTGCTTTCACCCATCGTTCTTATCTTAATGAAAACAGGCGGAGCAGCGGTCAGCATAACGAACGGCTTGAATTTCTTGGCGATGCGGTCTTGGAGCTTGTGGTGACGAAGTATCTCTTTGAGCGATATCCTGACAAGACCGAGGGCGATCTTACCTCGTATCGTTCGGCGTTGGTGAACGCCAACACGCTTGGGGACGTCTCCGAGACACTCGGCATGAACGAGTACTTGCTTCTCTCCCGCGGCGAGGCAAAAGACACCGGCCGCGCGCGACAGGTCATCTTGGCGAATACCATTGAGGCGTTTATCGGCGCCCTGTATCTTGACCAGGGGTACGGCGCGGTGGAGTCGTTCGCGGCGCAACACCTCTTCCCGCTTACCGATGAGATCGTCCGCACCCGATTGTGGCTTGACGCGAAGAGCCATTTTCAGGAGAAGGCGCAAGAGGATGTCGGCGTGACGCCGCATTACGAAACCATTAAAGAGATCGGTCCTGACCACGACAAGCATTTTACCGTCGCGGTCTTTTTGGGGTGGGAGCAGGTGGCCCAAGGCGACGGAAGATCAAAACAACACGCGGAACAAGAAGCCGCAAAGGACGCGCTTGAAAAAAAGAGGTGGGGGTAAGTAGTACTCCGTTTTTCTGGTTTAGAGGAAATACCGTACAGAATGATGCAGAATGATGCAGAATGAGGTGGTACCGGAAGAGGCGGGAGCGAAGAAATTGTTGGAGGCGGGGGGTGGAGGCGGGGGTTAAGTAAACTTATACCAAGTACCTCCGATCGGCATTACTTGGTATAATGGAAATTATGGACAGGAAAGGGAAAAAGCGAAGAGCGAAACGTATCTACAGTCCAACTAAATTGCGGGTGCTCCTGTTACTCCAGGCGGGAATAACGCTCTCTTTTGCGGGGACTATTGGCAGGCAAGTTCAAGTGATTAAAGAGGCCGCACAGGAATGGAAAGAGATTGACCGCCAGTACCTTTATCGCATTGTCCGTGAATTTTACGAGGACCGGTTGGTGAGTGAAGAGGACAATGGGGATGGAACAAAAACGATCGTACTGACCGAAAAGGGAAAGAAGCGCGCCTTCGCTTTCAACTTCAGTAAGATAAAAATCAAGATGCCTCGTTTCTGGGACGGATTGTGGCATATTGTTATCTTCGATATTCCTGAAAAGTACAAGATAGCCCGTTTTGCTCTGCGTGAAAAATTGTTGGACCTCGGCTTTCTTCAATATCAAAAATCGGTCTATTTCCATCCCTACCCCTGTCGCGATGAAGTTGATTTTATCATTGAGTTTTTTAGAGTGCGGCGCTATGTTCGCTATGGGATTCTCACGCACATTGCCAATGAAGAAGAGCTGCTTCTTGCCTTCAATTTGAAAAGACCGGCATAGATGGATAGAGGTCGTGTTTTTTATCGTTCGTGCGCCAGGCAGCGTGTTGTACCAAGTAAAACCGATCGGTTCTACTTGGTATTGCTGGGGGAGTGGGCAGTGTGGTAAGGTAAAACGAGTGCCGTTTCGCGAAACAGTTCACCACAATTGTATAAACCGGTACGCGGTATGGATTCGTCCCGAGCGTACGCAACCTTTTCATTATGAAAGATCAGCCAGACCGAGAATGGTTAAGACCGTGGAGTGTGCATGTGCAGATTTTGGAGGAAATTGACGCTCATTTGTCTCAACGCATGCAGATTGGGTGGCATCATTCCATTCAGCAACGTCCTTCTCTCCCCCAGGTATTTCATCATCCAACAATCAAAGATACCCCATTGTGTACCGGTGTGTGTACTGGTGTTTGGATGAGGGTTTGCGAGAAAGTATTACTTACGGCGGTTGCTGCGGTGTTATGGATGTTACTCGTATTTTTCGTCAGCAAGATACTCCTCGCCTTCAATTTCTCGCCGACGTTAGGAGTGCTCAGCGGTTTCACACTTACTGTAAATGGTTATATAGTCGTACTTGCAGTGCGGCAGATTATCCGTCACAGATAGCGCCCCTTACTCATTCCAACATTCCAACAAGCATTGGGTTACCCAGTGGTTTTTTCTTTCATTATGTGAGGTTCGTCTTCAAGTAGCGGGGTGGTAGGAGCTACAGATACGGTCTAGAGCTTCTCGTTTTTGAGTGATACAATGGCGCGTATGCAAAAGCACGCGCAGACAGGGCAGAAGCCGCTTACGGTGGTTATCTTCGGCGCGACCGGGGACTTGTTTCAGCGGAAACTTGCCCCCGCGCTTTTTGACTTGCATCTGAAGGGGTTCTTGCCGGCGCAGACCGAACTGGTCGGATTTTCCCGCAAGGCGTATTCGCACGAGGCGTTCCGCGGCCTCCTAAACGACTGGGCGCTTGCAAATCGGCATGCGGGAGAGGAAGAAAAAGTTGAGGGGTTTTCCGCGCGCGCGTTCTATCACCAAGGCGACTTGGGCGAGGCCAAGAGTTACGAATCG
>VMES01000025.1 GCA_007375655.1 Parcubacteria group bacterium Greene0416_79
GGGGCTCTTCGGTGAGCCCATCCAGCTCTCAACCGCCTCGGAGAAGCTGCGGGGCGTGGCCGCCGACCTCGACGAGCAAGGCCGGCTCCTCGTCCGCCTTGACGCCGGTCCCGTCCGCCCCTTCGAGATGGGAGAAGTGACACTCCTGCGGTAAGCTCGACGGCAGTAAGCAGTAAGGGAGGATCGAATGAAAAACGTGGAACTGAAGGTGGAGCGGGGCATCGGGTATATGTCCAAGGAGGTGCTCCAGCGGGAGCGGGTGGAGATCGGTGCCATTACGCTTGATGCCATTTTTTCTCCCATTCGGCGCGTGAATTACGAGGTGGAGAATATGCGCGTCGGGAACCGCACGGACTTCAACCGGCTTAGTTTTTTCATAGAGACCGACGGGTCGCTTACGCCGAAGCAGGCCTTGGAACGGGCGATTGAGGTTATGATCTCGCAGCTCAAGGCGATTGTCGGGTTTGAAGAGCCGATCGGCGTGGAGCTCGGGGAGGCGCCGGAGGAGGGAGCCGCGGAGGCGCCGGTCAAGAAACGGGAGATTGATACCGAGGTCTTGAAGACCCGCATTGAGACGCTTAACCTTTCGGCACGGACGGCGAACGCGCTTGCAGGTGCAAATATCCGGACGCTCGGGGGGTTGGTGCGGAAGAAGGAGGAGGATATTTTGGATATTGAAGGACTCGGGAGCAAAGGGGTGCAGGAGATAAAGAAAGTGCTCGGCGAGATGGGGATTACCTTGAAGTAACACGGAAGCGCCGCGGACGAGGAACACGGAACGGACACAGAGCTGTAACGGTATGGTTCCGCTTCGGTTCCGTGCCGTGCCCCGTACCGAGTCCGCGGTGGGCTCCGGTACTGGGGTTGGCGGCGTTCCGCGTCAGTTCAGTGTCTTATCATGCGGCATCACAACAGAATCAAAAAGTTCGGACGGGTGCGAAAGGTGCGCCGTGCGCTTATGCGCGGCCTGGCGTTCGCGCTCTTACGCGATAAGAAGATTTTGACGACTGAAGCAAAGGCAAAAGCGCTCCGGCCGTTTGCCGAGCGCCTCATTACGCTCTCGCGGAGAGGGACCCTTGCCGCGCACCGGACGGTTATCGCGCGGCTCGGCACCCGCGCGTCACTTCCGAAGATCTGCGCGGAGTTGGTGAAACGGTACGGGGCGCGAGACGGAGGATACACTCGGGTGGTAAAGGCGGGGATGCGAAGAAGCGACGGGGCGAGGATGGCGATCATTGAGTTAGTCTGAAGAAGCGACTAGCGTTTAGCGTCTAGTAGAGAACTCAGAAAAAATAGTTTCTACTAACTACTAACTACTAACTGCTTATGCAAACATACACCATTGACGCACAAGGGAAGAAACTCGGGCGGGTCGCGAGCGAAGCGGCGCGGCTGTTGCGCGGAAAAGGAAGCGTGAACTTTACCCCAAACGAGCTTCCGTCGGCAGCGGTCTTGATTCTGAATGCATCGGGACTTTCCTTTTCCGAGAAGAAGATCGCGCAGACGCAGTTGACACGCTATTCCGGTTACCCGGGCGGCTTGAAGCGCCGTTCGGTGCGCGATACCATTACGCGTCGCGGCGTACCGGAACTTTTGCGGCAGACCATTCTTGGCATGCTTCCGCGTAACCGTCTCCGTTCGCGCATCATTAAGCATCTTACGGTGCGCGAGTAATTTCAATACTATACTTACGAAGTGTGTTTCAATCTGTTTCTTGGTGATAGGAGGTATAGAAATGCGTTGAGCCCGCGCGCAAAAAAATGGAGAAAGATGAAAAAAAAGTATATATAGAGGCTGTGGGAAGGCGAAAGACTGCGGTGGCGCGCGTGCGTTTGTACCCTGAGGCAAAAGCGTCCTTTCTGGCAAACGGGAAGAATCTTGAGGAGTATTTTAAGACGCAGGAACAGCGGCGTGTCGCGCTTGAGGCGCTCGCGAAGAGCAAGTTGGTGGCGCGATTTAAGGTGACGGCTCTCATTCGCGGAGGAGGGCTTGCTTCGCAGGCCGAGGCGCTTCGCCACGGGGTTGCCCGCGCGCTCGTGCTCCATACCCCTGACCTTAGGAAGAAACTCAAGAAGGCCGGTTTTCTTAAGCGGGACGCGCGCGCAAAGGAGCGCCGCAAGTTCGGCCTCAAGAAGGCGAGGAAGTCGCCGCAGTGGAGCAAACGCTAGTGTGCGTAGCTGGTTTTTCCCATGCCACATTAGACTACACCTCTTTCCCGTCAACATCCGATGTTGACTTTTGGTATTCGTTTGCGCGGCAAGAAAAAATCATGTACGCTTAAGTTCATGAGTGGCCATTTTTTATATTTTTATGTCTGACGAGCAAGAAAAATCTAATGATGCCGAAGGGGACGCGGCGGATGATCTTTCGTTTGAGCCCGATGCGGATGCAGAACATCTCAGGGACCCGCTGGAGCAGATAAAGAAGCTAAAGGAGCGGCTGGTCCTTTGCCAAAAGGAGCGGCAGGAGTATCTTGACGGCTGGCAGCGGGTGAAGGCGGATTTCGTCAACGCCAAGCGGCGGGAGGAGGAGGAGCGGAACGAGTTCCTCAAGTTCTCGCGGCAAGAGCTTATCAAAGAATTGCTTCCGGCCCTCAACTCCTTCCATACGGCCTTCGGGAACAAGGAGACGTGGGAGAAGGTTGACCTCAACTGGCGCATGGGGGTACAGCATATCTACTCGCAATTGCGCGGGGTGCTGGAGAGACACGGCATTGCCTTGATTGAGCCGAAGATCGGCGAGCCGTTTGACCCAGGCAGGCACGCGAGCATCGGCGCGATTGCGGTTGCCGAGAAGGAGAAAGACCACACCATCGCGGAGGTGGTGCAGAAGGGCTACGCTCTTCATGGTAAGATACTGGAACCGGCGCAGGTGAAAGTGGGGGAGTATAGAAATCCTTAATCCTTCATCTTTCATCCTTAATCCTTACAAATCACTGAATAACGATAGAGATGAAAACTATCATACACAAAAATCAATCGGAGATATTTGAACGAATTGTTCTTGGTTTTGTTATGTGCTAAAATACTCCCATGCTTGCCAAAGACAGAAAATATATAGCGTTCCCTCCGAAGAAGAAAGGTAGAAAAGGACTTTCTTTCTTTGAGAGAGCGATACGGCACGCAGTGAACGGAGGCAAGGAAAATCGAAACTTATCTAAAGAAATAGATAAGATTCTGTATGGAGCATAAAACCATCATCGTTGACAGTAGTTTTCTTGTCGCCTTTTATATTACTAACGATAGCCAGCATGTCGTTGCGGTCAATACCGTACGGAAACTTGCGGGGATAGAAAAGACACTGGTTATACATCCGTATGTGATTCAAGAGGTGGCAACGATCTTGACTTACAGAGTTGGAGTGGCCCTCGCTATCAGTTTTCTTGATGATATTACGGTTTCAGAGCGTGTGATTATTCCTACCGTTAATACCGAGCAAGAGATTGAGTTCTTCAGGCGAATTGGAAGGAAAATGTCGTTTGTTGATACGGCACTCGTCAATGTAGCACGACAGATGCGTGCCGCCGTTCTTACTTTTGACAAACAGATTCTTTCCCTCTTGCGCAGTGTGGCGTGAATATATGCAGCACGTAACTTTTGAAACGCAATCCGAGATCTTTGAGCGAATCGTGCGCAATAGGAACGGGCGCGTGTTCCGCGTGCGGTTTGTCGCGGTGGAACGTGGCGGCATCTTGCGGGGGAGGATTGTTTCCTGCGAGGAAATTGTTTCCCTTTCTGGTGTTAAGGATAAAGCCTGCCGGCCGATTGGCAGGCGGGGATTAAAGATTACTGATAACGCAAACGCCTTCTTCCGGCGCTACATGTTTTTCCAGCAGGAATTGTTCGGGTAGGCGCAGGCAAAATGTGATAACATCTTACTTACATCTTAAATCATTAATCTTAAATCTATTATGTCCAAGATTCTCGGCATTGACCTCGGCACCACTTACTCTGCCATGGCACTCATGGAAGGGGGGACGCCGAAGATAATTGAAAATAGCGAGGGCGCGCGAACCACGCCCTCAATCGTGGCGCAGTCCAAGACCGGGGAGCGGCTCGTCGGGCTCCTTGCCAAACGGCAGGCCGTGACGAATCCAAAGAACACGGTGTATATGATTAAGCGGTTCATCGGGCACTCCTTTGACGACCCCGCGGTCCAGAAAGACGTGAAGACCGTGCCCTATGAGGTGCGCAAGGCAAGCAGTGGCGGCCTGGAGGTGAAGATCGGAGAGAAGTGGCAGCGGCCGGAGGAGATCTCGGCGCAGATTCTCGCAAAGCTCAAGGCCGACGCCGAGGCGCGACTCGGCGAGAAGATTACCGAAGCCATTATCACGGTGCCCGCGTACTTCAACGATACCCAGCGCCAAGCCACCAAGGACGCCGGCAAGATAGCGGGGCTTTTGGTAAAGCGCATCATCAATGAGCCGACCGCCGCGGCGCTCGCCTACGGCTTCAACAAGAAGAAGGATGAGAAGATTGCGGTCTTTGACTTCGGCGGCGGCACCTTTGACATCTCCATTCTTGAGGTCGGAGACGACGTGATTGGGGTGAAGGCCGTGGACGGCGACTCGCATCTGGGCGGCCACGACATTGACCAGAAGATTGTCAATTATTTAGCGGACGAATTCAGGAAAGAGAGCGGCATTGATATACGGAAGGACCCGCTCGCGCTTCAGCGCCTTGACGAAGCCGCGGAGAAGGGGAAGATAGAACTCTCCACCGCGCTTGAGACAGAGGTGAACCTACCCTTCATTACATCGGGTGTTGACGGACCCAAGCACCTGGTCATGAAGTTCACGCGGGCCAAACTTGAGGAGCTCTCAAGGGAATTTACTGACCGCGCCATGGCGATTACCAAGCGCGCCATGGAGGCGTCTCCATTTAAGCTCGGCGACATTGACGAAGTGATTATGGTCGGGGGGCAGACCCGCATGCCGCTTATTCAGAAAGGGGTCAAGGAGTTCTTCAAGAAGGAGCCGCACATGGGAGTGAATCCCGATGAAGTGGTGGCGGTCGGAGCCGCGATTCAGGGAGGAGTGCTCTCGGGAGACGTGCGCGACGTGCTTCTCTTGGACGTCATTCCGCTCTCGTTTGGGATTGAGACGCTCGGGGGCGTCGCGACGAAGCTCATTGAGAAGAACACTACGATTCCGACGATGCGCTCCCAGACCTTCTCCACGGCGGCGGACAATCAGACCTCCGTTGAGATTCATGTGGTGCAGGGGGAGCGCCCGATGTCGGCGGACAACAAGTCGCTCGGCCGCTTTATTCTGGACGGCATCCCGCCGGCGCCGCGCGGCGTCCCGCAGGTGGAAGTGACCTTTGACATTGACGCGAACGGCATTCTTTCCGTGAAGGCAAAGGACAAGGCAAGCGGTAAGGAGCAGTCCATCAAGATTGAGGCGCGTTCCACGCTCACAAAAGAAGAGGTGGAACGGATGAAGAAGGACGCGGAGACGCACGCCGTCGAGGACGCCAAGCGCCGCGAAGCAGTGGAAGCGAAGAATTTTGCGGAGCAGCTTATCTATACTGCCGAGAAAGCGCTCAAGGACGCGGGGGAGAAGGTGCCGGCGGAATTGCGCAAAACCATAGAAGACAAAATCTCCGACTTGAAACGGGTCAAAGACGGTTCGGAT
>VMES01000026.1 GCA_007375655.1 Parcubacteria group bacterium Greene0416_79
GCGCTGGGACTCCCTTCGATTCGTCGAACCTGCCGATACAGCTCATCGAGATCTCGAGTTTTCACTAAGAGCGCTAGGAACTGCTTATCCTCGCGGTCTGCGATACGGTTGTTTTGTTTCGTACCGGACTTGAACTGCGGCGCGCCATGGGGAAGCCGGAGACCTTAGTGCTCGTGAGCGGGCATTACAGCGCCGTGCTGTATTTGCACTACATACGTCGCGCAGCGCTCCGCTTTTTTGAAAAGCGTCTGCGGTAAAATCTTCGGTAAAAAATAGGCGTCGTTTCGTGTAAGCGAAACGGCGCCTTTTCATATGCGATCACCAGGGTATTACCTTTCTGGAAACACCAAGTGCGGCGAAGGGCGCCACGCGTCAAACGGAAATTTCACATACGTACAGTCAGCCGCGCGACGGTTTCCTTCACGATTGGCTATCCAGAGATCGCGCTTGCTGAGATCAAAGATGGCGGTATGGAGATTTGACTCCATCGCAATCTCCCGCGCCATCGTCTGTATGGACGCGCACTCAAGCATCCCGTGCATCTTCTGGACTAACTTCCCCTGCCGTTCGCCGTGGTGTCCCGCGTAGATGACATCGGCAAACTGGGGAAGCGTCATCTTTCCAAACCGCACCTCGCTCACCTGGTTGATGCGAAAGAGGGAGCAGTCTGTGCTGGAGGTTATCATGCCGACTGCTTCTCCCGCGCTATCGCCGAGGCAGTACGCATAGCTGTTCGTGCGCTGCGCCGCGCGAATGATCGCGGCCGCTTCAGGCGCGCTCGCTCCGTAGCGGAGCGCTTGTTTGAGGAGAAAGGGCATGGGCGTTCCGGCAAGCGTTTCCGCCGACGCCTTCCCGAGACCCAACTCGCTTATGCAGACACCTTTTTCATTCATTCCAGTGACTGCGCCTACAAATCCGATCCAGCCAATGTTTATGAACGCGTGTTCATTTTGGCGTGTCGGATAATAGACCGTGATGAGCGGTCGTTTTTCGAGGCCGACCCCTATGCCGTAATCCAAGATGCGAAGTTGCCAGACGCTCCGGTCGCGCGTGGCCCCTCCGCGCGCCACGAGGGCACTGCAGCTTGTCTCGCTTAAGTCGGGGATGGCGTGGGCCCGTTTGATGGCCGTGAGCGTTACGCCCGCGACACCGGCGTCTTTGAGGCCGTCCGCAAGTCCTCTCATTTCTTCCAGTTCCTCCGGCGGGGTAAACGGCTCCATCATCGCGGCGGCTTTATCAAGCATGCGAGCAACGAGTTCTCGTCTGTTCTTTTTGGAGAGTACGAGATCCACTTCGCGCGGGATATATTTGGAGAGGAATTTCTCCGCTTGATGCATGATTTCTTCAATGGTTGCTTTGACTTCCGGGCCAAGGAGTTTTCCATGCCAGTATCCAAGCGAGTAATGGTTTTCGCCGTGAAGGTAGAGCACGGTAACGCGGTTTACTCCATCGCCGAGATGCTCAATCACTCCGGTGCCGGTGATGTGGCGATCAGGAGTCGGCGGTGAAAAGATATCGCGCGCTTTCGGATGCGTGGCGAGAAGCGCCTTGAGCGCGATTGTTCGACAGCCAGTAAGGGGGAGCGCAAGCGCCGCAGATGCAATTATGTCTAAGAACGTCCTTCGTTTCATTCGGTCCTTTCGTCTGGTTTTTTATGTTGTTCCAGGTTCTATCGTAGGAGGTTTTCTACATCTTGTCAAAACGAGTGTCATTTTTTGGTGAGCTCAATGGGATTTGAACCCATGTTCCGAGATTGAGAATCTCGTGTCCTAGGCTAGACTAGACGATGAGGCCGCACCTTTACTTTTTCATAAACTTACGGGGCAAGGAGTGTAACGTTTATTAATGAGGGCACTCAAAACAACACCGAACATATCAAAAGCTATCTTTACTTTGCCATTCTTTAGTATGCGTTTCAACGCATGTGTAATGCAAAGTGCGTCCGGCGCCAGGAACCTATATTCGTTCATTCGTACGAATGGTAGAATGTGAAGATATGGCAGACCATAAAAGATTGGAACGGATACTAAAAGCGTCGGCGAATCGGCGGCGTTTTCGGATTCTGGCGTTCCTCAAGAGAGAAAATGAGGCGGCGGTGGGAGCAGTTGCCGAGCATATCCATCTCTCGTTCAAATCAACGTCCCGACACCTCGCGGTTCTCTATTCCGCAGAACTTGTGGAGCGGACGCAAAGAAGCAGTGAGGTTTTCTACAGATTGTCCGAAACACTGCACCCGACCGTGAGGGAGATACTGAAACATGTGTAATGTCATGTTTACACGTGCAGAACTCTTTTGTTCCTCCCGCACACATTCGTTCATTCGCACGAATGAACGAATGTGTGAAAAGTGGGTATGGTTATGTAAAAAGGGTACGTATTGCGGGGAACCCTCTTTATCCAGCACCTTGACGGGAATGCCCTGCGCTCTGCGCGAGGGTAGGGTCTTCCTTGCCCCCACACCAATCCGCAGCGGATTGGTGTGGGGGCTTCCTCAGGGTTTAACCCGCCCGAACGACTGAACCGCTCCAGTCGGGCGGGTGCCCTGTGGTCAAGTGCTTGGTCTACTGTTTTGGCGTATACTATACGGTATGATGCTCAAACTTGCGGTTGCGATTGCGGCGCTCGGCGCGCTTGCCACCAGCGCGTATTTTGTGGCGAAGGAGGAGCGTGCGCGGACGCTTGCGGATACCGTGCGCGAGCGATTCGGTTCCGGCGAGTATCTTGCCGCGCTTGCCGCTGCCGGAGAGCTTCAACAGGCGGGACGGACGACGCCCGAGCTTGAGGCGACGATTGCCGAGACCGCGCGGTTTCTCGTTGCCGAGGATACCCTCAAGAAGGCGCGGCAAGCCGCGGAAGAAGGGCGCTATGCGGATGCGCGGGCGCTTCTTTCCGGAAGCGAGGCCGTGGCAAATCCCGCATTTAAGTATTACGAGGAGGCGAAGAAGCTCTATGCGCAGGCCGAGGCGCTCGCTGCGGGAGCGGCGCACAAGACCGCGGTGACCATCTCTTCTCTGGAAGAGCGCGCCGCGGCGGAGCGCGCGCGCCGCGAGCAGCTTGAACGAAACAAAACCGCGCTTGAGGGCACCCTAAGCGAAAAAGAAAAGACGCTTGCCGAATCGCGCGCAGAGATTCAGGCCGCCAAAGAGAAACTCGCCGCATCGCAAAAAGAAACCGAGGTAAAACAGGCGGCGCTTCTGGCGGAAGAGGCGCGTACGAAGGCGCTTATGGAGCAGGTGGAGAAGGAGAGTACGCAGAAGTTTTTTACGGAACTCAAGGTCTATCGCGACATGGCGCAGAAAGGAAAGGAGCAACTTGATGCCGCCGTTTTGGAGATTACCGCGAAGCGCGATGTAACCGCGCTTCTCTACTTGAGTCAGGGAAAGATTCTGCTTGAGGAGGCGAGGGTGAAGACGGGAGAGCTCAAGGCGTCGCGCACGCCCGCCGCGCATCGCGGTGCGGTGGATACGCTCCTGCAGGCGGTGTCGAAAGTCCTTGAGGCGGGCAAGCATCTCCGGAATGCGGTCGTCTATATAGACGATCAGGGAAGCGCGGAGTTTATTGCGGGGCTGGAGAAGGGAAAGGCGGCGCTCTCTGCCGCTATCGCTCTGTTCCCCGAGGTCTCCGCGTCCATCGCGCCGTTCGTGCCGTAGCGTAATCATAATGGCACGCCCTGATAATAATTTCTGGCAACAGGCGCTTGAGTTTCCCACCAAGCGCCTTTTTCTTTTGCCAATTCTTCCGAAATCCCCTATGATGGAGCATGCTCCACGCCTTTCTTCCTGTAAGAGATTCTTGAGGCAGGAGTTACCTATTCACGGTACGCCGATGTAGCTCAGATAGTAGAGCAACCCCATGGTAAGGGGTAGGTCGCCAGTGCAATTCTGGCCATCGGCTTACGATGGAGCGAGCAAACGGTCCCGAACTATCCGCGAAAGGACGTGAGCGTGACGTCCGAGGATCCCGTAATCTCCCGAGACGGTTGATAGCGGCTACCCCTAGGGGTATCATGACGGGGTGAAGCGGGATACGAAGCAAAAAGGATGGAAGAGCGAAGCAGAAGCTCTTGCGGCGACTCTCAATCATTGAGGGTCAGCTACGCGGAGTGACGAAAATGGTGGAGGAGGAACGGTACTTCGTGGATGTGATTACGCAGACCGAAGCGGTCACACACGCGCTCTCGGGCGTTGAGAACGCGCTTTTGGAGAAGCACCTTTCCAAACATGCGGTGGACCAGATGAAGAAAGGGCAGAAGACAAAGGCCATTGGGGAGATTCTGAAGATTTACCAGTTTGCGCAGAGGAAAAAGTAAGTAAGCCCCGTACTCCTCTTTAACTTGGGTAAAGAGGAGCAGGTGGATGCAATGTAAAACTATGGCTCACGATCGCGGTCACAACTTGAATCCGCAGACCCAGAAACATGAATCAAGCTTCTTGAATCATGAATCCGGTAGTTATAGTTGCCCCATGCATCCTGAAGTCGTGAGCGACAAACCGGGATTGTGCCCGGAGTGCGGTATGGCACTTTTGGAGACGCGGATAAACGCAGATAAAAACGCAGGTAAACGCGGATACATCAGCGTACATCAGCATCAGCATAATCATAAGCGTACATCAGCGTCTTTGGACAAGCATGCGGGGCACTCCACAAACATTTTTAAGAGAAAGTTTTTGGTATCGCTTCTGCTCACGATTCCGATTCTCCTCTATTCAGAAGTGGCGGAGATGCTTCTCGGTTTTCGCTTGCCTGAATTGAAAATTGAAAATTGGGAATTGAAAATTCTGGTCCCGACCGTGCTAGGCACAGCTGTCTTTTTCTACGGCGGTTGGATATTCATCATCGGCGCGTATCGTGAGTTACGGGCACGGCTTCCCGGCATGATGACGCTCATTGCGCTCGCGATTACGGCGGCATACTTTTTTAGCATTTCTGTGGTGCTCTCCGGCGGAACAAAAACCCTCTTTTGGGAGCTCTCCACGCTTGTCGTCATCATGCTCCTCGGGCATTGGATTGAGATGCGGGCGGTCAGCGGTGCTCAAAGCGCTCTGAAAGAATTGTCAAAGTTGTTGCCGGACACTGCGGAGAGATTTAAGATTTATGATTTAAGATTTAAGAATGAAGATAGAGAGACAGAAATCGTGCCGCTCACCGCTCTCCAAGTTGGCGACAAAGTACTCGTTAAACCAGGGGCAAGGGTGCCGGCGGACGGGAAAGTCGTCTCTGGCCACTCTGACGTCAACGAATCGCTCCTCACGGGAGAGTCAAAGCCGGTCCGCAAGAAAGAGCAGGACGAAGTGATTGCGGGCGCGCAGAACGGAGACGGGGCGCTCATTGTTGAGGTGCAAAAAATCGGCGAGGCAACGTTCCTTTCCGGCATCAATCGCCTGGTCGCGGAGGCGCAGGCGTCCAAGTCGCGGCTCCAGATGCTCGCGGACCGCGCCGCGCGTCTCCTCACCATCATCGCGGGCATTGCCGGGGGCCTCACTCTGGGCACCGGGCTCCTTCTCGGCGCCGCCGTCGTCGCTGCGATGTCGTGCGTGGTC
>VMES01000027.1 GCA_007375655.1 Parcubacteria group bacterium Greene0416_79
GCAAGGCGGCACCATCCGCGCCGAGTCAGGAGGGGAGGGGAAAGGTTCTACTTTTATCGTAGAGTTGCCGTTGGTCTAACAATGGAGTAAAATGGTGATATGCTCACACTTGAGAGAAAACTACATATGCGTGTGCGAACTGCGGCGCGGGAGCTTGGTCTTCCCGAACGCGAGGTGCTCAATCGTGCGGTGTCTTCGTATCTGTTGGAATTGGAGGAGTGGCAACTTCTGAAGGAAGAACTGAGAATGTGGGATGTATTGTCGGCGAAAGCACTGACTAAATATAAATTGTAAGCTTATGAAGCCTGGAGAGGTATGGATGGTGCGGATTCCGGAACTTGGAACGCACGAACAAAGCGGTACACGACCATCTGTTATTGTAGCCCACATTACCAAGACATTGGCGACCATCATTCCCTGCACCACAAACCGGAAGGCGTTGCGTTTCCCCTTGACCTATCTCATTGAACCAACAACACAGAACGGGCTGACTGAGCCCTCTGTGGCTCTCGTTTTTCATCTTCGTACCATTGATGTAACTTATTTTTCTGCAAAACTGGGCGAACTTGAAAGAAAGACATTCTCATCATTGAAAAAACACGCCCATCGTCTTATCGGTAAGTAACGGCATAGAGCGGGGCCAAGAATTGAATCAAGTATAGACAAGGCGAACCTGCGCGGCACGGGGCTTGGACTCTATGTTGCCCGGCAACTCATTGAAGCGCCCGACTACGCAGAAGCTTCGACGGGCAAGCAAGGCGGCACCATCCGCGCCGAGTCCGAAGGGGAAGGGGAAAGGCCCGACATTCATGGTTGAGCTTCCAACCAGTTAAAAAAGAACCCCCCGTCGTTATTCTGTTGTTCTTGAGAACATCAGAATAGAGCCCCGCATATTTTCGTGGAGTTACCCGTAGTATATATCAAATGATCTTTACATTGTGGCACCGCATACTGGGAATGGAAAAGCACACTCTCGCGTGGCACGAAGCCGATATGGCGGATGAAATGAGAGAGTATAAGACGGCCGTGCGGTTTATGGAGAGATGGAGCGAGGTTTCTGATGTGGTCTATAGCTATACTCGGGCAAAATGGTCCGGGCACTCTGAACTGTCTTTCCCGTTGCCCCGTAGATATTTAATCTGGGGAGCTCTGTATATGTTCCCCAAATACACTTTGCGGTGGCTCTTTTTTGTTATTGTAGGAAAATTAGCAGGTTCTCCCCAAATCATCCGCGCCGTGCGTAATCCTCAAAAATCAGAAAAGCTGAAAAACATTGCCGCCGCGTACCATCTTGACGAGGAACGATTTTTCGCACTGTGCCAGAACTTGCTGAAGTACTGGATACTGTTGAAGTAGCTGCTATCTCTTGAAAGAGAAGTGTTCTTCCAATTCTTCTATGGCTACAAAAAACGAAGTCCTCGGCACTGATATTGGAGATGTGATTATCAATCATCGCTCGGTAGATAAAAGTGATAGGACGCTATATGAGGAATGTTACTTAACCATTCCTACCGCAGAAGAAAAACATGACAACCTCTTTTCTTCTTTCCTTCCCTTTCCTCCCATTGCTCCGCATATGCCATGTAAGTACGATCGTAGCTACATGGCATCGTTGGAACATGGAACATACATGACCAGGGCGATATGCTGGTGTTTCTCTTTTTGCGCATCGGCGTGATGCGTGCGCGTCAGCGTACATCTTTTATGAGCGAACTGTGGAGAGAGATGAAATGGCAACGCAAGGACACACACATTTTCTTGCGTATTTGAGTGTGGTGGGGTAGTATCTTCGCATGTCCCAAGAGCGTCTCATAAAACTCGCGTGTGAAAAGTGCAAGCGCGTGAATTACTGGAGCGAGAAAAACAAGAAGAAAGTGGAGCGGAAGATTGAGCTTTTGAAATTTTGCCTGTGGTGCCGGAAGCGGACGAAGCATACGGAGACAAAGAAATAATCCGCTCGGGTTACTTTTTGTTTTTTGTGTTATCATTTCTTCCCGGGAGCTTAGTTAAGTGGTATAACTGCGGTCTCCAAAACCGCGGTCGGGGGTTCGATTCCCTCAGCTCCCGCATGGAATCGCATCGCTCCAACGATGTGGTAAGTGGCGCACTGCATCTTGCGGGGGCCGTGGGAGCGATTGCGGTCCTCGCGGTGCTCATTGTCTTCGCGGCCCTTCGGGGCGGGGTGTGGCATACGGTCGGATACGCGCTCTATGGGAGTGGCCTCATTCTCTTGTATGCGGTAAGCGCGTCATACCATTTTGTCCCTCCGCAACGGATGCGTCTTAAGGCATGGTTTCGGCGGCTTGACCACGCGATGATATTCATACTCATTGCCGCGACATACACGCCGGTCACGTTTATCGCGCTTCCGATGGGCTGGCGGTGGTCCATCTTCGGGGTCATCTGGGGCCTCGCGTTTCTTGGGTGTGCGCTCAAGATGCGGCGCACGGAGACCATACCGCGGTTTCTCTCGCCGATACTTTATCTGGCGATGGGCTGGCTCATTCTTCTTGCCCTTCAGCCGCTTCGCGCCTCAATGAGCGTAGGCGAGCTATGGCTTCTGATTGCAGGCGGGATTTCCTACACGCTTGGCGTGGCGTTCTTTGCGCTTGACCGCGTGCTCCCGCAGCAGAAGTACTTCTGGATGCACGAGATGTTCCATGTCTTCGTGCTTAGCGGCAGCGCGCTGCATACGATTCTCATGTTTCGTCTGTTGTAGCTTCAGAGATTTTTATCATTGAGAAAACGCGCGGCCTCCTCGGTGATTGCCGCGTGTTCATTCGGCCGGAACCACTTGATTCTCGCGTTGCGCCTAAACCACGTCATCTGCCGCTTCGCGTATCGCCAGATTTCGGTTTGAAGTCTTTCAATCATCGCCTCCTTTGTCAGGAGTCCTCGCAGATAACGGGAGACATATCGATATTCGAGCCCCAACGCTTCCATCCGCCGCCATGACAGTCCTTTTTCATGCAGCCGTCTGACCTCTCTCTCCATACCTTCGCCCATTCGTGCGAATAAGCGAATGACGATTTTCTTTTTCAGTGTTTCCGGCGGCAGCGTGAGTCCAATCCAGATCGGTCTGAACTTCGGTGAGATACTGTATCTGAGGGGTGGGACAGAGCCGAGCTCCTCCGCAATTTCAATGGCGCGAATCAGACGGCGCGGATTTTTCGGGTCAATGCGTCTTGCCCGTCGAGGGTCCATTCTTGCAAGCAGGGCGAACAGTTCCTCGGTTGATTTTCTGGCAAGTTTTGCGCGCAGTGTCGGATTCGGATGGACGGCAGGGAGGGTGAGTATGCCAAGAATCGCATTGATATAGAGGCCTGAGCCGCCCGCGACAATGGGAAGTTTTCCGCGCGCAGCGATTTCCTTGATTTTTTTACGCGCGAGCTCTTGAAACTTGGCGACTGAAAATTGCTGCGCGGGCGAGGCAACGTCAAGCAGATGGTTGGGGACGCCTCGCCTCTCCCGCTTCGTCATCTTACCCGTTCCGATATCAAGCCCGCGGTACACTTGTCTGGAATCAGCGGAGATGATCTCTCCCCTGAATCGGCGCGCGAGCCGGACGGCGAGCGCGCTCTTGCCAACTGTGGTCGGCCCCAAAATCACCACAATTCTCTCGGTTTTTTTCTTGATCGCTTTTTCTTTCATGGAAACGCTGCCCCGTCTCGTTACCTCGCTACTCGTATTCGTTGTTTTTTTATTCGCGCGAATAGGCACATAAGGATGGAGAAGGATGGAGAAAAATGGAAGATGGCGAAGAAGGACGGGAAGAAAATAAGGATATAAGGATATAGGGATATAGGGGGCAGAAGAAAGGAATCAAAAAAAGAAAAGGCCGGTGATGCACAACACACTTCTTTGAGGATGGGCCATGAAGCCGAAGTGTGTCGTAGCGGTCACCGGCAAAGATTCCGGTACCACAGCGTGCAGAGGGAACCATGCACCCAAAATGCACATTTGGGTTGCTGCGGCACCGGAGGAAACGCAAAAGAATCTTCCTTAACGTTACACCCCTCCTTTTTTGTTGTCAACATTTATGTGCAAGAAAAAACCGCCCGCGCGGTGTGAATCCGTGATGAAGGGACAGAAAGGCTCAGCCTCAACCGCTGGTTGAGGCTGAGCCTTTCTGTAAGTGGTGAGGTATTCTGGGGACGGACAAAAGCAATAAAAAGGAGCCCTGCCGCACCAACCAGATCGGCAGGGCTCCGCGAGTGCCCTCGCTCATGGATAGGAAGAAGCGCCGGTACTCCTTCTGTCTACGAAACGCAGTAGTGGTGTGACCCGCGCGTCGTAGAGGTATTGGCATACGCTGCCAAGAGTACCGGCTAAAGGAAGATCAGGTGCCAGCGGTCTTCTCTCGCGCCGGGGGTGATACGACCAACGCGCTCGAAGCATAGAGAAATGCCACCGACACAAAACTTACCATAGCCTACACCCGCACCGACAAAATTGCACCCTCCTTTCTGCAGAACAAAAAACCGCTCCGGAGTTACTCGGAGCGGATGGAGTGAATGTATCTTCACCTATTCAATCTTTCTCTTTTTGCTTCTGAGCCGTGCAGTGGAGGAGTTGACCGCTCTGGCGATCTGCTCGTTGAAGCAGCGCACACTACAGAAGAATCCTTTGCCCCTGTGCAGCATCTCCTCGTGCGGTCTCACCGTCCTGCAACTCCAATTGCTGCAGGGTATCTTCGGTACTGTCTTCATTAGGTTTTTCAATGTTGAGGTCTGTGATGGCGTCTGTTTTTCTCCCTGGGTATCTATGACCTGATTTTCAAGGAGCATACTCGGATACCGGGTCCGAGGGAAGTGGAGCCGATTCCGCAAACGCGGACGGCTCGTGCTTTTCTATTTTGTCCTTCCACACGAAAAAACCAGCTCACGGAGCCGGTCTTTTCGTTGAATCTTGATTCGTGTTTCTTGTTTCTTGAATCTGTTTTGTGAGGTCAACGCAAAGATCAGCCCGCGAGCAGGTTCTCGCTCATCATTTCCATCATCGTGGCTCCTAAGCGCCTGTTTGGTTGCGTTGTCTGCATCTTATGGTTAGTATACCCCCCGCTGGTCTTCTGTCAACCGGCTGTGGATAAATGGGTTTTATTGCAGCTGCCGCGGGTATATACTTAATTCCAGTGTGAGTTTTTCTATTATTAGCGGCAGGGAGTATTTTAAAAAAGTGTTATGAAATCTTTTCTGGAACGTTCTATTGTGATTATGTTTGTCGGAGCCGCGGCTGTCGCGCTCTGCGGCGGCGCAACCCAGGTCTTTGCGCAGGAAGGCGGGGTGCCTCCCGCGCCAGCCGACTTCGGCGGAAGCCCGCCACCGCCTCCACCTTCTCCTTCAACAGGAGGCGAGGGAGGACATCCGCCTCCTTCGCCTCAAGGCGGCGGGGACCATCGGCGCGACGGCGGAGGCATGCCGCCTCGCGGCGGTGAGCCGCAGGGCCGCCCGTTTGACAACGGCGAGTTCCGTCCCCCTTCGGAGGGCCAGGGCCGTCCGTTTGAG
>VMES01000028.1 GCA_007375655.1 Parcubacteria group bacterium Greene0416_79
TGTCAGTCCTGCCCGCGTACAGTTGAGTATTTGCGAGCAACAAGATGTACACATAATGATATTTCATTCTCTCATTTTACACGATTTTGCCCCATACCCTACATGGTACAGGGCACAATGTACAACAAAAAACTGTGCACAGCAATCTCACCTTGCGCAAAGATTTTGTGTGATACAATTTAAATCACTAAAAAGACATTGCTTCATTCTTTCTTCTTTTACGTAAAGGATAAGGAAAGAACAAGGTGAGTCAAGATTCATGTCACTCGCAGCTATTTAGTAGATTCGCATCGAACTATGTCCCAACAATATATAAACAACGCAATCTTTTGGGTTGAGCTTGAAAAGATTAAGCCCAACCCCTTCCAGCCGCGGCGCGAGTTTGACCCCTTGAAGCTGCAAGAGCTTGCGGATTCCATCCGCATGTACGGGGTGCTCCAGCCGCTCGTCGTGACGCGCAAGGAGATTACGCGCGACGACGGAGGACTCTTTGTGGAATATGAGCTTATCTCAGGCGAGCGGCGGCTCCGCGGATCGCGCCTTGCCGGTATCTCACAGGTGCCGGTGATTATCCGTGCCGGGGAGGGGAGCGACCGCGAGAAGCTGGAACTTTCGATTATTGAGAACCTTCAGCGAGAGGACCTAAACCCAGTGGACCGCGCGCGGGCGTTCCAGCGCCTGGCGGAAGAGTTCGGATTTAAACACGCCGATATCGGGAAGAAGGTCGGCAAGAGCCGTGAGTATGTCTCGAACACCATGCGCATTCTTGACCTGCCTCTTCTCATGCTTCAGGCGCTTTCCGAAGGAAAGATAGCGGAAGGCCATACGCGGCCGCTCCTCATGCTAAGCGACCGGCCGCAGGAGCAGGCCCTTTTGTTAAAAGAGATCGTGTATAAAAAGATAACGGTGCGCGATGCCGAGGGAACCGCGCGGCGCATTGCGGTTGAGCGGGCGCGCAAACGCGTGCGCATTGACCCAGAACTGCGCGCGTTTGAGGAAAAACTATGTGAGAGCCTCGGCACGCGCGTGACGATTGAACGCACCGAGGCGGGCGGCAAGATTCATATTGATTTCTTTTCAAGCGCCGACCTGCGCGCGCTCTTGGACCGCATTGATTCGCGCGAACACGCGTCTCTCTTGAGGCCGATGGGACAGATCTCCGCGGCGGAGGGAGGCGGAGGCGGAAGAAGCGGGAGCGTACCGGCGCACTCTTCCGCTGCCAAGGATTCGCCGGAACGAGCTGCGGCCGCTCATGCGGGAGAGACGCCGGTACAGACGGACGCGCGTTCCATAGAGGCATCAGAGGAGCCCAACGAGGAGATCTACGCCGTGAAGAATTTCAGCATTTAAATTTCAGCATTTAACGCGTGCCGCGTTACGAGACGGTGCCACTCTTTTGAAGCGCGTTGCGGACGTGCTTTTTTGCCATTGCGGTTTTTGTAACCTCAAGCCATTTGAGGGTGGGATGCGAACCTGCTTTGGTAAGAATCTCCACAATGTCCCCGTTTTTGAGCGGAGTGTCTATGGTGATGAGCTTGCCGTTTACTTTTGCGCCGAAAAGATGATCGCCGATGTCAGAGTGGATCGCGTATGCGAAATCAATCGGGCTTGACTGCATCGGGAGGTCCACCACGTCTCCCTTTGGGGTAAAGACGAAGACGCGATTTCTGAAGAAGTCATCCCGGAGACGCGTCCAGAACTCCTTCTCCCCCAGCGCCGCATCCAGCGCTCCCAGTTCCCGCACCCATGCGGGCGTTTCTCCAGGATCTGTGCGGGGAGAGGAGGCCCTTTTTGGTTCCTCCTCGCCCGGATTCTTTGCGTGCCATGAGACCAGGGCCGAGAGAAATTTCTTTGCCCACGAAAAATCAATGAGGTTCTTACCCTCTGGCTTCTTCTTCTCTTTCTCCTTCTCCTTGTACTCAAAGTGCACCGCAACGCCAAACTCGGATTATCTGTGCATCTCCTCGGTGCGTATCTGAATCTCCACGATTCCGCCGTCTCCGGTAAAAACCGTGGTGTGAAGCGACTGGTAGCCGTTCGGTTTTGGAAACGCAATGTAGTCCTTGATGCGCCTCGGCAGGGGGCGCCATACGCCGTGAATCGCGCCAAGGATGCGGTAGCAGTCGTCAATCTCCCTGACGATGATGCGGATTGCCAAGACATCCGTGATCTTCTCCAGGTCCCAGTCCTTATTTTTAAGCTTAATATATAAACTGTACAATCCTTTAATGCGATGGGTTGCCCGTATAAACGCAATCTTCTGCTCCGCGAGTTTCTTTAAGACGGACTTGTGGAATTTGAGAAGCTTTCGGGTCAGTTCCGATTCCTTTCCCTTAATGAGCGTCTTAACCCGCGCGTATTCATTCGGATGCGCAAAAGGGAATGAACGTTCCTGCAGTTCTCGGTTGATGCGCCTGATGCCCAATCGGTACGCAATCGGCGCGTAGATCTCAAGCGTTTCTATCGCGATGCGCGCGCGCTTTTCCTCCGGAACGCACGCAAGCGTGCGTATATTGTGCAGCCGGTCCGCAAGTTTGATGATAAGCACGCGTACGTCTTTTGCGCTTGCAATGAACATTCTCCGCAAACTCTCGCTGTAGCGGTCTATGCCGCGATAGTGAAGGTGTCCCAAGTTGGTGACTCCCGTAACGAGCATGAGTATCTCATCGCCGAACTCTTTTCTAAGGGTTTCCTGCGTCACCCCGACATCCTCAATGGCATCATGCAGAAGTCCTGCCGCGACTGTGGTCGCATCCATGCCGAGCTCCGCAAGAATCTTTGCGGTCTCAAAGAGATGGTTGAAATACGGCTCTCCGGAGTAACGTGCATGGGACTTGTGCACCTCTTCGGCAAACGCGAAGGCGTTTTCTATTAGCGTGCGTTCCGCTTTGGACGGCTCCTTCAAAAGCTCAATGAGTTGTGGTACGGCTGGCATATGTTTTTTTATCTTCTCCCGCTGGCTTGGAAGGGAGTCGCGGTTTCTCCCGCCTTCTTCGCGGTGAAGCGGGGTTTCTTCTCCTTGGCGAGAAGCTCCAGTGCCCGAGGGAGTCCGATGGTATAGACATCGTCGGGGGCTTTGACGGAACGGAAGTTGCCGTCGTGTACGACATAGGGACCGAACCGGCCGTTGTTCGCCGAGACCTCTTTTCCGGTTGTCGGATGCGCGCCAAGCACCCGCGGGAGCGAGAGAAACTTCAGCGCGTCCGAGAGGGTCAAGTTTGAGATGTTAAACGTGCGCGGCACGCTCACGCGGCGCGGCTTCGGCGCGTCTCCTGCCGTCTTCTTGCCCCTTTCTGCTCTTCCCGCCTGCAGATAAAAGCCGAATCGTCCGTTTAGGAGATAGATCTCCTCTCCGGTCTTCGGGTCTCTGCCGATCGGCTCCTCCGGCTTGATATCCTTTCCCTCCGCCGTGAGCGCCCCTTTGCATTCCGGGAACTTTTCGCACGAAAGAAAGTTGCCTCCGCGTCCGAGCTTCCAGACCATTTTGCCTCCGCAGACTGGACACTTGAATTCCCGCGGCGCGCGCCCCAGCGTGGTTGCCTTGTCCAATCTCTCCTTCGCCTTCACCTCTTTGCAAAACGGGGTATAGAAATCGCGGAGCGTCTTTTCGTACTCCCGTTTGCCGAGGGCAATCTCATCAAGTTCGTCTTCCATCTCCGCGGTGAAGGTGTCGCTTATGTAAGACGGGAAGTGCGTCTCAAGGAATCCGCTCACCACGAGCCCCGTGTCCGTCGGCTTAAGCGAGCGGTTCTCCCGCGTAATGTACTCGCGGTCAATGAGCGTCTCCATGATGGAGGCATAGGTGGAAGGGCGGCCGATGCCGCGTTTCTCCAGTTCCTTGATGAGCCCGGCTTCGCTGTAGCGCGGCGGGGGCTCCGTTTGTTTCTGCTCGGCTTTCATCTCAATTAAGGTGAGCGCGTCGTCCTTCGCAATCTTTGGAAGTTCCAGATCCTCTCCGCGCGCGCCCGGGTCAGCGAGAAGCCAGCCCGGATAGATGAGCCGCGCGCCGTGCGCGGCGAAATCAGGAATGCCGCCCATAGCGACATTCGCCAAGACCTTCGTGCGGAGCATCTCCGCGTCCGGCATCTGCGAGGCAATTGCGCGGCTCCAGATGAGCGCGTACAAGCCTTTTTGTTCGGGTGTCGCCCCTGCGTTCTCACGCGCGAGCGAGGTCGGGCGGATGGCCTCGTGCGCCTCTTGCGCGTTCTTAACTCTGCCCGTGTAGGCGCGGAGCGAGACGAGATCACGCCCGAATTTCTTTTCAATCACGCCTGCAATTTGGCGTTTCGCGGTCTCCGCAAGGTTGGTAGAGTCGGTGCGCATGTAGGTGATGAGTCCGGCTTCGTAAAGTTTCTGCGCGACGCGCATGGTGCGGCCCGGTGAGAAGCTAAGACGCGTGGACGCCGCCTGCTGGAGCGTGGAGGTGATAAAAGGCGGCCGTGGCGAACGTTTGACCTTTGTCTCGGAGACGTCCGTTACTCTCCACGCGTCCGCTCTGCCGGCGCCAAGGATCTGCAGAACGCGGTTTTGGTCGCGCGGTTCCTCTGCGCAGGTGAGCAACAGTTTTTCTCTTGTCCTTGTCTCAGTATGAGCAGTGATAACAAAGAAGGTCTGGGGTTTGAACGCCTGTATCTCGCGCTCGCGTTCCGCCACTATGCGAAGAGCCGGGGACTGCACGCGGCCGGCAGAGAGCCCGTAGCGAATCTTCTTCCAGATGAGTCCGGAGAGGTCATAGCCCACAAGCCGGTCAAGCACTCGCCGCGCCTCCTGGGCTCGGCGTAAATTTTGGTCAATATCCCTCGGATGCCGTAAAGCGTCCTCAATGGCTTCCTTTGTTATCTCGTGGTACACAGCCCGACTTATCTTTGGTTTGGTCTTTGCGTCCCGTGTGTTGTGTGTTCCGAACTCCTGCTTCAGGATTTCGGCGATGTGCCACGCAATCGCCTCGCCCTCGCGGTCCGGGTCGGTCGCGAGGATTACCTCATCCGCTTTCTTCGCGGCCTCGGCAATCTCCTCCACGATATGCTCTTTTTTCTTGACGATCTCGTAATGGGGAATAAAGCCGTGCAGAATGTCCACGGCATTTTTGTTGCTCTTTGGAAGGTCGCGCACGTGCCCCACGGACGCCTTGACCGTGTATTCGCTCCCCAGGTATTTTCCAATGGTCTTCGCCTTTGACGGCGACTCTACGATGAGCAGTTTATGAGACATTACGGTTAAGTATTACACGAGAAAAAAGAATTGCGCAAACGTGTGTATAAGGCCACCCACTTTTGCACTCCCGGCCTCCGATTAGTTGGTAACGAGGCAATGAGAGCATGAAGCCAACGGGAGAGAGTTTGTTCCCGAAGGC
>VMES01000029.1 GCA_007375655.1 Parcubacteria group bacterium Greene0416_79
GTTGTTTTTCCGGCGCCATTAGGGCCAAGCAGACCAAAAACGGAAGCTTCTTTTACCGAAATGCGTCAGCACATCGAGGGCGTGCTGCGCGGTCTTGGTCACGAGTGTTCATTCGTCGAAATGGATGATGGTTGCACGAAGGACACTTTTATCACCGGCCGTTCTGCGTTCATCTTGGTGGGAAAAGAAGCAATAGGGTTTTTGGGTGAGATTCATCCTGCGGTGCTTGAAAAGTTCGGCTTGCTCATTCCTGTTGTCGCAGCTGAGTTCAATATTGAGTCGTTGAAGAATTGTGAAGGCATAGGGAAGTTTAAAGTTACAAGTCTATAAAGTTAGAAAGTAAAAAGAAAGACACCTACATGGTAGCACAGAAGGACGGTAAGCAAAATTGATTTTTGTGCATAATTTTAATAGACTGATACAACAATAGGCCGGGATGGCGGAATTGGTAGACGCACACGACTCAAAATCGTGCGGAGTAATCCATGAGAGTTCGATTCTCTCCTCGCCCACCAGGTGTACGGGATACAGACGACTCACCCTGTACCATGTAAGGTACAGGGTGCCCTATACCCCACGTGGTATAGGGCAAAATCCCGCGATGGCAACATCATGAGAGTTCGATTCTCTCCTCGCCTACTGCTTCGCCAAGGCTACGCAGTGCAGGCACCGCTCGCACAAGTAGCATTGGTACAAAAACGCCCTCAAAGGCGCTTTTGTTTTGCGTAGCAAAGAAGCAGTGGCCCTTCGTAGTTCTGCTTCGCTCTGCGTCGCCGAAGGCGACGCAGAGCGAAGCAGAACGAAGTAGGACAGTGTATAATTTTTTTATGCATTATGTCTATATTCTTCAAAGTAAGAAAGATGGGAGTTACTACACTGGAAGCACCAAGGATGTTCTGAAACGCTTACTCGAACATAACTCTGGAGTCTCAGTATACTCTAGTTCAAAACGCCCATTCAAACTTATCTGGTACTGCGCATTTGGGGACAAAACAAAAGCTCTCGCATTTGAGAAATACCTAAAACAAGGTCCTGGTTTTGCCTTCGCACGGAAACATTTGGTATACAGTTGGGATGGCAGAGAACGTGAGACGGCACGAGTGCTGAATCAACGTGCCATAAACGTTTGAATCCCGAGAAGAATCCCTGCGCCGATGAGCGCGGCGGCGGCAAATTGCGGCGCGTGCCCGTCCTTACGAACTGACCCTACAATGCTTGGCAGAAGGTCGCGAAGTAGAATATACGTGAACCCGCCTGCCCCAAACGCAAGTAAGGGGGCCTCAAACTCTTCCACCCGCGCCACGGAAAACGCAAGAATGACTCCAATGAAGATCGTTGAAGAGACGACAAAGTTGCGAACCAATGCCTCTTTCGTGGTATATCCCGCTTCCTTAAGGACGAAGAACTCAGCGATTTCCTGAACTAACTCGTGCAGAATAATCCCCGCAACAGTTCCGATGCCGATCCAGACATCCGCAAGAAACGCCGGCACCAAGATGATACCGTCTGCAATGTTGTGTACCGCGTCTCCGAGAAGCATCCGGTGCGCGTCAACGCGCCCGTGCGGATGATCATGCTCGGTGCCGTGATGATGGTGCTCATGGGGAATAAGGCGGTCCGCCGTCTCCAAAAACAGCGCCCCTCCCAGCGCAGAGAACAACAAAACGGGAAGAGAAATACCGATTCCAATCGCCTCGTCAAAGAGCGAGTATGACAGGACCGCGAAGACGCCCGCCGCAAAAGCCACGAGAATCTTGAGGTTGCGTGCCAACACAGCGGATAGATTTCTCTGTACAAAAGCGACTCCGGCAAACGAAACACACATCACCAGAAACGCGGAGATGACGATGTAGAGCGCCATAGGGGTAAGCATAGCGCAAAAACTTGTCCGGATGCAATTCTTCTCCTCTATGTGCGTAACAGCTGCACTATGTTCATAACGCCGCCGCCGTATACGTTTCTCAACAGGAACATCCCTACATTCTCAAGTTTGTAAGGATGTTGCTTTTGTAAACCCCCCACACCTTCACCACAAAATGCGCGAAGGCAAAGATCTTACAGAAAAAGCACCACCCAACCCAGTGAGTGGCGCCTGCGTCTTGTCTCGGTGCGATTCCACAAGGAACCGCCAACGCATCTACAGTATAAGCTGACCGGAAAAAAAACCGCCTGCTAGCGAACAAGCGGCACCCGTGGAATAGGTTGGCTCGGTGGTGAACATGACCCACGAGCCATTCCTAGGGCTATTGAGTGGAACCTCGACCTCCCGGCCGATTTCAATAGCTTCACCACTATTCTATCAAAAGATAGAAGAAAAAAAAGCGCCGCCCGGGTATCAGCACCTAGAGAGTCCCGGGCGGCGCAGATAAGGCAACGGTTGAAACGCCAATAACAACCGCCGCCTGCGAGGTGTGCAAAGCTTGCAAAAATCAAGGTGCCACCCGGAGTAGGCAGTTCTCCCCCCAACTGGACGATGAAGTAGGGCCTCCGAGCGGCCCAAGGCGACGGCGTTGACAACGCATCATGCCACATTACCATCGCCAAATTACTTGCATAAGTATACCGCAACATTGAAATCGCGCAAGTTATTATTATCCACAGAATACCCTCCCTCCAACCCCCACACCAATCCGCAGCGGATTGGTGTGGGGGGCAAGGAAGACCCTACCCTCGCGCAGAGCACAGGGCATTCAAAGTGTTGGGTCAAAAGTGGGGGGGGTTATTCACTTCATCCGAAACGCTTTTCCTCGTTTGTCGCGGTGATACGCCAGCGCAAACCGGTGCGCTTCGCTGTGTGCCAAAAGTAACACAGAACGATGCTTCCGCACGAGCGCTTCTTTCCCGAGAAGCTCCTTTGCGCGATGCCGCTCATCTTTCACTATGGCAATGACGGGAATGGCGAGTCCCGCCTTCCGCACCACAGTTTCGGCGGCACGTTTCTGCACCTCGTTTCCGTCAACCGCGATGGCATCGGGAAGCCGCCACTCTCGGTGCTGCAGGCGCCGGGACAAGATCTCCCGCAGCCCGACAACTTCATGCGGACCGCGTATGGTGCGAATCCTGAAACGTCGGTACTCGCTTGGCACCCCCACATCGCCTTCAACCACCGACATGGCGCCGACAATCTCCTTTCCGCCGAAGTGCGAGAGGTCGTAGGCCTCAATACGATAGCTCGTAGTTGGTAGTTGGTAGTTGGTAGTTCCGAGAAGAGAGACATCTTGGATATGCTTGAGTGCGAAGAGTTGGCGCTTGCGCTCGTCTGCCCTCTCAAACTCCTGCCGTCTCGCTAGCGACTTCATCTCCCGCTCAAGCTCTTTCACGATGCGCGACTTTTTCCCGGAGAGGAAAAGCATAAGCCGCCGTATATGCCTTCGATACTCCTCTCCGGATATCTCTCCGGTGCAGACCCCGGGACAGAGCCCGATCTGTCGGTTGAAACACGCCCGACCTGACATTCCTACATTCCTAGGAATGTAGGAATGTCGTCTTGGACTTTGGTGACGCACGAGACCTTGTTCCAGTTTGGAGGCGTAGAAAATGCACTTCTCGTCGCGCCAGGGGAAGATGCGGCGGATGATCTGCATTGCTTCCCGAAGCTTCACGCCGTGGGGGAAAGGACCGTACACAGTTTTCAATTTGCAATTTTCAATTTTCAATGAGGACTGAGAAAGATCTTTTTGGCGGACAAGAAGCACGCGGGGGAATTCCTCGTCCGTAATCGCGATACAGTTGAAGCTTTTATCGTCCCTCTCGCGCGTGTTGTACGGCGGTTGGAACTTCTTAATGAGGTCCGCTTCAAGAAGTATCGCCTCCAAAACCGAGTCCGTCTTCGTATAGTCAATACCTCGCACCTCGGAAAGCATTTTTAAAATCCAGGGGCCGCGGGTCTCCAAGAGGTTGGCGCCAAAATAGCTTCTCACTCGGCCGCGAAGGGAAGTCGCCCGCCCGATATACAGAATCTCCTTTCTTCTGCCAAAAAAGAAATACACGCCCGGCGAATCGGGAAGTCTCTTAATCTTCAACATTCCCAACTGAGAAACCGCGACGACGCTCTGGTGTATTTGACTATGCATTTGATATATGCTACTATCCTGCACGGAATCCCGCAATATCGTTTTGCTCTTTTCCACAATGTATGAAAAGAATATTTGTGCTGGAGGACGACATAGCTTGTGCCGTACTTATCATAGCCACACTCAAGCACCTTGCGCCGACGGCGCTCGTGGTTCATGCGGAGAGTATCGCGCAGGCAAAGTCTCTCCTTATTACCGAGGACCGAGAAACCCCGCTGTTTGGTCTCGCTATTCTGGACTTCAATGTTCCGGATGGTAATGGCACCGAGCTCGTGGGGTTGATTCGGGAAAGATTTCCGGGCTGCAGTGTCTGTATGCATAGCGGTCAGATACCTTGGGACTTGGCTGCGATGACAGAGATGCAGCGAGTCGCTCCCGACGAAATGCTGGCGAAGCCAGCGAAGATGGACGACTATAGAAAGATTCTCAGGAGGGCAGGGATGTGAAAAGTGCATTTGACCCAACAAGCGTTCCGCTCCAGTGCGGACGCTTTTTTCTTTTCATTCCTTTCGCAACGCCTTCTTGAGATACTGCCCCGTATATGATGTTCGGTGATTCGCCACATCCTCCGGCGTTCCTTTTGCGACAATACGGCCGCCGCCGTCTCCTCCGTCAGGCCCAAAGTCAATTACATAGTCGGCGCATTTAATCACATCCATATTGTGCTCAATCACGACAACGGTGTTGCCGTGGTCCGCGAGCGTTTGAAGAATTTCAACAAGTTTCTTCACATCTTCGTAGTGGAGCCCAACGGTGGGTTCGTCCAGTAGATAGATCGTCTTCTGCACATGCCGGCGGAAAAGTTCCGATGAAATCTTCACCCGTTGCGCCTCGCCTCCGGAGAGCGTCGTTGCCGACTGCCCAAGTTCCAGATACCCGAGCCCGACTTCATTCAAGGTCTTGAGGCGGTCATAGATGGCGGGAATATCCTCAAAGAAGGTGAATGCCTCCTCAATCGTCATCTGGAGGAGATCGTAGACGCTCTTTTTCTTGTACTTCACCTCAAGGGTTTCTTTCATAAACCGCTTTCCGTTGCAGAGATCGCAGGTGACGTAGACCGTGGGAAGAAAATGCATCTCAACCGCGATCTCGCCATTCCCTTGACAGGCCTCGCACCGCCCTCCTTTTACATTGAAAGAAAAACGGCTCGGACCCCAGCCGCGCACCAGCGCCTCCTCGGTCTCCGAGAAGAGCTGCCGGACGAATGTCCACGCGCCGGTGTAGGTCGCCGGATTGCTCCGCGGAGTCCGCCCGATCGGCGATTGGTCAATCAAGATCGCGCGGGAGAGGTACTCGGCGCCGGTAAAAGAGGAGCAGTTGAAGGTTGCCGCGCTTCGGTGTCTGCGTTCAAGCCGGGCTTGCAGATTTTTGTGAACGACTTCATAGAGAAACGAGGACTTGCCGGAACCGGAGACGCCGGTGATGACCGTGAGTTTCCCGAGTGGCACCTCCACGGTCACATTCTTCAGGTTGAAGATGCTCGCCCCACGAACCCTAAGCGCGCCTTTATCCTGTGTTCGGCGAGCCGCCGGCATCGGCACCTCCTCATCTCCGCGAAGGTACGCGAGCGTCAAGGAATTGCTCTCGTTCTTTTTTGCACGAAGGAGTGTGTGAAGCTCATCAGAGACGACAATGTGCCCTCCGTGCACGCCGGCGCCCGGACCAAGGTCCACCATAAAGTCCGATGAGAGAATCGTCTCCTCGTCATGCTCTACGACAATGATGGTGTTGCCGAGGTCGCGCAGGTGGAGAAGCGTCTTTATGAGACGGGCGTTGTCTCGCGCGTGAAGGCCTATGGTCGGCTCATCCAGCACATAGAGCGCGCCGACCAGCCCAGAGCCAAGCTGTGAGGCGAGCCGGATACGCTGGGCCTCTCCGCCCGAGAGCGTGTGTGCGCGGCGATCCAAGGTAAGATATTCAATTCCGACATCAACCATAAACTGCAGGCGCGATTCAATTTCCCGCAGCACGACCTTCGCAATCTCGTGCTCTTTTGGCGTCAATTTCAAATCGGCAAAAAACTCAAAACAGTCCGCGATGGAGAGATTGACGAGTTCAACGATGTTTAGAGGTTCAACCTCTCTGCCCGTCTTTGAGGTTGAACCTCTGAAACCTCCAAGACGTATACACAGCGCCTCCTCCCGAAGCCGCGCGCCCTTGCATTTCGGACACGGCTCATCGCCGAAAAAATGTCTCGTGCCAAGCCCGTGGCACTCGGGACATGCGCCGTGCGGGGAGTTGAAGGAGAAGAGCCGCGGCTCAATCTCGGGATAGGAAAATCCGTCATAGGGGCACATGAACTTCGCGGAGATGACGCGGCTCTCAAGCGGCGTCTCAACCCTAAGAAGCCCGTCCGATTCGTGGAGCGCGCGCTCAATCGCTTCGGGTAATCGTTCATTCTTCGCCTCGTTTCCGTCTGCGCCCACTGCTCCGAGCTCCGTCAGATAGAATTCGTCAACGAAGACATCTATGTCGTGTTTCTTATGCCTTGCGAGCTCAATCCGCTCTCGGAGGTTATGCTCCACTCCGTCAATCTTGACCTGTGCGTATCCCTTACCTAGGAGATCATAGAGAAGCTGGTAGTACTCCCCCTTTCTTCCAACCACCACCGGCGCGTAGAGGCGCATCTTCGCTCCGTTCAAGGAAACCCCGAGGACCTTTTTCTCCTCCTTTCCGGCAAGCGCTTTCTGTGCCACTTCCAGAATCGCCTCCTTTATCTCCTCGCCGGACAGCTTCCGTATTTCGCGATTGCATAGCAGACAATGTGGTCTACCGACACGCGCAAAAAGCACGCGAAGGTAATCATAGATCTCGGTGATGGTCGCGACCGTGGAACGCGGATTGTTGGAACGCGACTTCTGGTCAATGGAGATTGCCGGAGAGAGTCCGACAATCTCATCCACGTCCGGCTTCTGCATCTGGCGGAGAAACTGCCGCGCGTACGCGGAGAGCGACTCCACATATCGCCGCTGTCCTTCGGCAAAGATCGTGTCAAACGCCAGAGATGACTTTCCGCTTCCCGAAAGTCCGGTAAAGACAATCATCTTGTTGCGCGGCATCTCCACCGTGATGTTCTTCAGATTGTGCGTCCGCGCGCCTTTTACAATCAACTTATCTTCTCGTGATTCCTTTTCCATACAATGTGCTATGCCTATGGGATTGCACATAGGGTAAACCCCCACACCTTGACCACAGGGCATTTCACGCAAATTTCACGCAAGGTGTGGGGGTAAAGTAGCAGACACTATAGCAGAGTGTGGAAAAAAGAAAAAGCAGCGAGCCGCTCGCTGCC
>VMES01000030.1 GCA_007375655.1 Parcubacteria group bacterium Greene0416_79
AGCTCTGGGAGACGACCATGGACCCGGCGCGCCGCACCTTGAAGCGGGTGACGATTGGAGACGCGCAGGAAGCGGACAAGGTGTTTGATATTCTTATGGGTGAGGACGTGCCCTCGCGCAAGGCGTTCATCCAATCCAACGCCACCAAGGCGACGCTGGATATATAATTGTGTATGCGGGAGAACCTTCAGAATTTTGACCCTGTGCCGGAAACTGAAACCGATCGCGTTCAAAGTGAGCAGGAAAAAATCCTGGCGCCCTATTTTTTATTCCGCACTTCCTTCTCAAGCATTGCAGTCAGTTCTTGAAGATTAAGTCCCTCATCCTTCTTGCCGTCTCGGTGTTCAAGTGACACAACCTTTTTTGTTGTCTCTTTTTCACCGACCACAATCCAGTACGGTACTTTCTCCAATTTTGCGGCACGGACTTTTTTGCCGAGCGTCTCGTTTGATGTATCGAGCTCGCTTCGGATATCTGCGGAGATAAGTTCTTCGTGGATTTTTCTGGCATAGGCAAGAAACTTTTCGCTGACCGGAAGTATCTTTACCTGCACCGGCGCGAGCCATGCCGGGAACGCCCCGGCGTAGTGTTCAATTAAGATTCCAATGAAGCGCTCAATGGAACCCATGATTGCGGCGTGAATCATTGCAATCCGTTCCTCCTTTCCGTTTTCGCCCGTGCACACAAGGTTAAATCGTTCCGGCATGCTCATATCTAATTGAATCGTAGCCACCTGCCACTCGCGTCCGAGCGAATCTTTTGCCAAGAAGTCAATCTTCGGTCCGTAAAACGCGGCCTCGCCGATTGCTTCAGCCGCTTGTGCCCCCCTTCCATTGACGAGTCCGCGAAGCGCGCCTTCCGCTTTCTCCCAGACCTCTGCGTCCCCGAGATATGCCCCCATGTTTTCCGGGTCATGGAGTGAGACGCGTGGAGTGAGTGTAAAGCCGAATCTTCCGTAAAACGATTCAATAATTTCCCAGATATTGTTCATCTCTTTTTTTATCTGCGAGTGTCGGCAGAACACATGCGCATCGTCTTGCGTAATAGCGCGCACGCGCGAAAGCCCCGCGAGTTCGCCGGTCTGCTCGTCTCGGTATACTTTTGTCGTGGAGGCATAACGTTCTGGAAGTTCGCGGTAGCTCCATGCTTTTCGCTTGAAGATTTCTATATGGTGCGGACAATTCATCGGTTTCACCACAAGTTCGTGCTTCTCGCGTGTCTTGATGTGGAAGAGCTCGTTTTTGAATTTTTCCCAGTGCCCGCTTTTTTCATACAGGTCTTTTTTGGTGATATGCGGAATGTCAACTCGGGTGTAGCCGAATTTTTTGCGCAGTTCCCACACTGCGGTATCAAGAATATCGCGCATGAGGGTACCCTTCGGAGTCCACAGCGGAAGTCCGCCGCCCACGAGTTCCGAAAAAGTAAAAAGGTCTAATTCGCGCCCAAGCTTTTTATGGTCTCGTTTCTTCGCGTCTTCGCGCTCCGTGAGATATTCGTCAAGTTCTTTTTTGGATTCAAATGCTAAGCCATAAATGCGGGTAAGCATTTTGTTCTTCTCGTCTCCGCGCCAGTACGCGCCCGCAATACGGTCAAGTTTCCAACCGGCGTCTCGCATCTCTCTGAGGTTCTCGGCATGACCTCCTTTGCAGAGGTCAATGAAGCCAATCCTTAATCCTTTATCCTTAATCCTTAACAATTCAGATTTTTCCGGAATGTCTTTTTTGGGGCCGGAATAATACACCGTAATGCGTTCGCCTTTCTTCTCGATTTCGTCAATGAGCTCGAGTTTATAGGGATTGCCGTTGAAGATTTTTCTCGCTTCGTCAGCCGTTACCGGAATCTCGGCGAATGTAACCCAGTGCTTCACTATCTCCCGCATCTTCTCTTCAATCTTCGGGAGGTCGGTCTCCGATATCTGCGTTGATCGGCGTTCTGTTCCGCGTGTATCTGCGTTAGTAAAGTCAAAGTCGTAGTAGAAGCCATTATCAATCGCAGGTCCGATGGTCGGCTTCGCGTCGGGATAGAGGTCCCGTACCGCCGCGGCAAGCAGGTGCGCGAGCGAATGACGGAGGAGGGGGAGCTGTTCGGTTGCGGGCATAGGAGAAATGATAGCAGTTTGCGCTCGCTTTGCAAAACGCAATTTTCTTGCTCTGACATATACGGTATGGTATCTTGATTCAAGAAACTGTTTTTTGAATTATGAACGAACTAGCAACACACGAGTTTATTGAGAAAGATGACACCGGTCAACTCAACATCGTACCGATTAATAATCCAATATCCTCCTGGGTGGCACACGGTAGGCATTTCCGGTTCTTGTGCTTACTGCGTTTCTCAGATTGAAAATATCGTCATGAAGAGAATGGGGCATGATCCTGATGCTAAAGGCGGCGACCTCTTCCGGCGCACCCTGCCGGTTTCTCCATATTGGAAGGGGATTGAAAAAGGTTGAGAGAGTTTGGCCCCATTACCCGGTACGCCGGGTTTTTTATGCACGCGCAGTGGACTGTGCTCGGTGAGTGTCTTTATTTCAACTCCTTTGCCTTCTCGGCAATGAGGGAGGGGGTGTCGTTGCGCGTTGAGAAGCGGCCTTTGATGGCGATGCAGGTCTCGGGCGCGAGGAGATTCTTGAACTTCTGGTACGCCGCGGGGAAGACGACGACCTCAATTGAGGATGAGAGGTCTGCGAGGCGCACAAACGCCATCACTTCGTTTCGTTTCGTGATGATGGGTCTGACCTCTTCCACGATGCCGCCGACCACGACCGTCATGCCGTCGCGGAACTCTTCCTTAATCTTTGAGACGGTGTACTCGCGCTTCTCAAGCAGCGCGCGGAATTTATCCAGAGGGTGTCCGGAAAGGTAGAGTCCGAGCAGTTCTTTCTCCCACGCCAGCTTTTCCTCCGTGGTTGCCGGAGTGGCCGGGGCGAGGGAGAGCGACGGAATCGCCGTTGTATCGGCCATAAGCCCGAAGAGGGAGTCCTGATTCTCCGGCCGCCGCGCGCTCTCCTTGCTGTACAGAAGAAGCCTCTCAATATTTTTGAGCATCTGCCCGCGTTCACCCGAATAAACTTTGCCCTGCAAAGTTTGTTCGGGTGAAGCAAACTCATCAAGCGCCCCTGCCTTGATGAGCGCCTCCAGCGATTTTTTGTTCAGATTCCGGTCCTTGATTCGCTCCAGAAAGTCCGCGAGCGAGCGGAAGGGGCCGCCACGCTCTCTCTCCGCAATAATTGCGTCCGCGATGCCCTCGCCGAAGTTTTTTATAGTCGTTAAACCGAATCGGATGCGGTCAAGACGTGTCGCGTGTCGCGTGTAGCGTGTAGCGTCGGAGTCAAGAGGCGCGGCGCGTACGGTGGTTGATTGTTGCGGCTTTACCACCGTAAAGCCGGAATAACTTTCGTTGATTGACGGCGGCAGCACTGGAATGCCCATCCGCTTGCACTCCGCGATTGTTTCGCCGATTTTTTCCACATCGCCGCTCTCCGCCGTGAGCACCGCGGACATATAGATGGCCGGGAAGTTCGCCTTCATGTACGCGGTCTGGTACGCCACCTTGCCGTAGCTTGCGGCATGCGCTTTATTAAACCCGTATGCGGCGAACGGCTCAATGAGTTTCCAAAATTTTTCGGCTTTCTCCGCGCTCATGCCGTTTTTGATAAATCCCGCGATGAGCTTTTCTTTCTGCGCCATCATCTCCGCCGGAATCTTTTTTCCCATGGCTTTGCGCAGCTTATCCGTCTCCAGCCACGAATACCCCGCGAGCTTGACCGCGATCAAGAGCACATCGTCTTGGTAGGTAATCACTCCATAAGAATCCGCCAGAATCTCCTTAAGGCGCGGGTCCAGATATTGAACGAGCGTCGGCGTATGCTTGCGCTCAATGTATTGCGGGATGTTCTCCATGGGTCCCGGACGGTAGAGGGCGACTAAGGCGCAGATGTCGTGGATGCTTGAGGGCCGGAGCTCTTTGAGGTAGCGGGTCATGCCCGCGCCGTTTAGCTGAAAGAGCCCGCCGGTTTGGCCCAAGGAGAGCATCTCAAAGGTCTTCTTGTCGTCACGCGGCACATTCTCAATGTCAATTTGGACTCCTTCCCGCTTTTTCACGAGCGTGACCGCATCGGCGAGAATGGAGAGATTTTTGATGCCGAGGAAGTCAAATTTAAGCAGCCCCGCGTCTTCCACGGCGTGCATGTCGTACTGGGTGATGAGTTTTCCTCCTTTTGGGTCGCGCTGAAGCGGCACGTAGTCGGTCAAGGGGGTGGGGGCGATGACGACGCCGGCGGCATGCACCGAGATGTGCCGCGCGCATCCTTCCATCTTTTTCGCCATCTCAATGATGGTCTTTGCGTCTTTGTCTTCTTGGCAAAGGTGAGCGAGTTCCGGCACGAGTTCCAGCGCGCGGTCAATGGACATAGGGAATCCCTGCGAGCCGAACGGAATGAGCTTGGCGATGCGGTCGCCGATGGCGTATTCAAATCCCATGGCGCGGGCGATGTCGCGGACGCTGCCGCGCGCCATCATGGTGCCGAAGGTGCCGATCTGCGCCACTTTGTCCGCGCCGTATTTTTGCCTCGCGTACTCAATCATTTCGTCGCGCCGGTTGTCCGCAAAATCCATGTCAATGTCCGGCGCCGACGGGCGCTCGGGGTTTAGGAACCGTTCAAAGGGGAGTTTGTACTCAAATGGATTGACGTTGGTGATGCCGGCAAGGTATGTCACCATGGAGCCCGCGACCGAGCCGCGGATAGTCGTCAATACTCCGTGCTCGTGCGCGTAGCGCATGAGGTCGCCGACGACGAGAAAATACGGCGCGTACCCCTTATCTTTGATAATCTTCAATTCATACTCCACGCGCCCCTCGAGCTCCGGGGTCTTCTCCATCTTCCGCCGCGCGAGCCCTGTATAGACCATTCTCCGGAGCGCTTCGTCGTGAGTGGCGCCACCCTCGGTTTGGTATTCCGGGAAGACCCAGTGTCCGAGCGGGAGCTCCAAGGCGCAGAGCGCGGCCATGCGTTCGTTTTCCTGAAGCGCCTCGGGCAGGTCGCGAAAACGTCTCTCAAATGCGTCCGCATCAGGGAAGGAGAAGTCGGACTCGTCGGTGTCGCGCTCCAAGGCGTCGCCCTGCGAGTTCACGCGCAGAAGCGTCTCGCGCGCCGCCTTATCCTCCGGCG
>VMES01000031.1 GCA_007375655.1 Parcubacteria group bacterium Greene0416_79
GATCAAGGTCATCGCCTCGTACACCGAAGACCAGATTATCACCTCTGATCCGTCGCAACTGCTGGCGATTAAGGCGGCGAAAGAAGAACACAGAGCCGCCGAACAACCCTAGTTTATAGCTGATAGCTGATAGAAAGATTCCTTCTGAAACTTGTCTTGACTATAAGCTAAAAGCTATCAACTATAAGCTTCTCCAGAGATGCCTCCGCAACCACAACCGACGCAACAAAAACAACCGAGCCAAAGCATGCTTGAGCGTGGCGCAATCCTCGGCATCAAAGAACTTTACAAGCAGGCCGGGGTTGAGTTCAATGAGGCGAAGGACCTGCCGGCTCTTCGGGAGGCACGGATGAACCGCCCCGAGATGCCGCCCTTTCCCATTCTTATCCTCCTCGTAGCGCTCGCGAAGGACGGCGCCGATATGATTCTGTGGTTCTCTGACCAGGCGGCTCTGACCGGAATTGGCCTGCTTATCACGGTCTGGGCTAGAGTCATCATCACCGCGCTTACGCTCATCGCTGGCCTGACCATTTGGCTGTGGATTGCGGGAAGGATAACCGGCATGCGCGCATTGGGGTCATTAACCATGTGGTATGTGAAAAGGCGTATCAAGTCCGGAGTCGCCGTTGCAACCTTTGAACTGGTCATCCCGTTGCTTCCGCTCGGGAGCATCTATGTGCTTATGGCGCATCACGACCAAAACAAGTATGTCCAGATCTTCGATGCGGCCGCGGGGAAACTGGCAAAGGTCCTTAAAGGCAAGTTTGGCAAATAGCCCATAAAACGCGAGAAACGCCGGTGATATAATTGATGTATTCAACGCGTAAATTACTCAGTAAAGTTAAAGAGCAATACCACAGCGCATTCGCATGAGCGGCGTTTGCAGTGTCACAATCCCCCACTTTTCGGAAAAAGTGGGGGATGGCACAGCAATGCTTTTTGGCATGCGTGCGAGAATCAGAGGTCCGCAATTCCGCTTCTTCACTGCAAGGTTGACGCGGGCACCGTAGTACACTATACTGTACACATGAATACCATCCTCCCCATCTCAAAGGTTCGCAAAGAAATTTTCCGCGTTACCGATGCGGCGCGCGACGGAGCACTCATCACCATTACAGAAAACGGCGAGGCGAAAGCCGTGCTTATGTCCGCGGAAGAATTTGATTCGTGGAGAGAAACACTTGAGGTCATGCGGGAGTTTCCGGACGCGGACAAAGATTTTAAACAGGCGAAGCGCGCGATGAAAAGCGGCGCGTATAAACGATACAAAATCATTACGCCTTATGTATCACGTTCGTCTCGCGCGGCGCGCGGAAAAAGAACTCGCTAAATTACCACAAAAGGCGCAACACCGCGTTCGCGCTTCCTGTGCCGCACTCTCCGAGAATCCGCTTCTTGGAAAACCGCTCAAAGGAATTCTCGCTGGCGCATATTCGGTCTATGTCTGGCCATACCGAATCGTCTATGCCCCCTTCCACAAGGAGAAGACCGTCATCGTGCTTCGTGTCCGGCATAGAAAAGACGCGTACCGTTGACAGAGTACTCTTCGCAATTTTCCCTCTATACTTTTTGTGCTATGATTGAATTATGATTCTCAGTGCAACAACGGCCGCACACTTACTGCGGCAAACCGAGAAGGCCGCGCGAGTGGCGGTGCGGAACCGTTTTTTAATTGAGACCTATCTAAGCGCCATGGAAGCAAAAGCGGGAAAGACGACTCAACACCGTTCTGCACGAGCCCTTTTTAGAAAACTGCGGATTTAAATGCTTCGTCTTGAAACAACACCGCGTTTTGACCGGCGGTTGGTTGCATTTGTGAGAGCACATCCCGACCTACGGGAGAGAACCGGTACCCTTATTGACCGGTTGGCGGCATCGCCGTTTGACCCGCGAAACAAAACGCACAAGCTCGAAGGGAGACTTCGGGCGTTTTGGGGTGCGTATATCACGCGGAGTTATCGGGTTGTATTTTTGCTCGGAGACGAACACATTACGTTCATCAACATCGGTTCCCATGATGAAGTGTACTAAACCGGCAAGGACTGTCTGTGCCTTACCGCGAATTTCTACGTTCCAAATCTCGCCGGAGTACATCGAGTGTTACAAAATTACCTTTTGCATAATTCCGTTCGGCGCGTTCAAAAGCGCGCTTCTGCGCCTTAGTCATGGGCACCTCCTTAAAGACGCGAGCGCGGGTAAGCGCCTCGTACTCTTCTTTCGGGATAAGCACCAAGTCCTTACGGGCTAAATGCTTTGGTATAGTGATGATAGTCATAGGGGGCACTTAGCATGCGGGGGACGGAAACAAAAGCTGTGCACACCGAAATGCGCTGTGTCGTGTATAATAAAGGGTATTAAACCCTTTGATACGACTTCGTTCGGACGCGGTGTATCCGCCCGAGGTGGATCCACGCGCTCCTCACTCGTCGTAATAAAGCCATGCGAACTGCCGTCCTGTCTTTTGCGCTTACGTTCCTCTTTGCGCCGGGCGCGCTCTCGGCACAACTCGGCGGGGTGGGAGAGGAGCTACAGATCGTTCTTTCTCCGGAGCGGCCGCGCGCCGAGAGTGTGGTCATGCTTGAAGCGGAAAGTTTTGGCGCAAATCTGGACAGCGCGAAGATCGGCTGGTCTCTCAACGGCGAACCAGCGCTCCAGGGAATCGGCGAAAAACGATTCTCGGTACGGCTTGGCGCGCTCGGCACCGCGACCGCAATCTCCGTCACGGCAGAGACCAGAGACGGAAGGCAGCTAACGAAAGAGGTCGTCATCCGCCCCGCCAATGTTGAGCTCCTCTTTGAGAGCAGCGGGTACACGCCGCCGTTTTATCGCGGCAAGGCGCTCATGCCGTTCCAGGGCTCCGCGCTCATTGCGGCGCTTCCCGCGTTTGTCAACGGAAGAGGAGATCGGCTCTCTCCAAAAGAACTCATCTATACCTGGAAGGAAGACGGAAATATCATCGGGGACTCTTCCGGGGCGGGGCGAAGCCTCTTTGTGATCGCCTCGCGCGTCCCGATCCGCTCCAAGGCCGTCTCGGTTGAGGTCGCCTCGGGAGACGGCGCCCTCATGGCAACCGCGGGAACCGAGATAACTCCGGTCGCTCCGCGGCTCCTTCTCTTTGAAGACCATCCGCTCTACGGGATAGCGTTCCACCGCGCGCTTCGGGGAGAGACGCCGCTTTCCAAAGACGAGATGCGCGTCTCCGCCATTCCGTTTTACTTTGAGGTTCCGGCGCGGGACAGCCGGCGCGTCACGTATTCCTGGTCGCTTAATTTCGCGCCGCTCTCAAATGAGCGGAAGCCGGATGTGGTGCTCCGCCGCACCTCTGATCGGGGCGGACGGGCAACCCTCTCGCTTGAGGCGCAGTATGACGAGGAGAAGTCCTTCCAGGCCGCGCGCGCGTCAGTCGGCATTATTATGGAGGAACGCTCGCTTAGAACGCTTCTCCACACAGATTCCTAACCACTTCCTATGAGCAGATACCGTGCCATTCTCATCCTTGCCCTTGCGTTGGTCTTCCTTGCCGCGCTCGCGCCGCTCGCGCTCGCGCAGATTGAGTTTACGCCGCTTGAGCCGCTGCCGGGAACCGGAGGCATTGATGCTCCCCCGTGTACGCCGGGCGAGAAGGGCTGCAAAGCCAACCTCTCCACCTATCTGAGGGGGCTCTACAATCTGGGAATCGGCCTCGCGGGACTCTTTCTCGTCTTCGCGATTGTGCGCGGAGGGTTTGAACTCATGTTCACTGACTCTATCCTGGGAAAGCTTGAGGGGAAAAAGATTATTCTCCAGGCGCTCGGCGGCGCGGTCATTGTCTACTCCTCGTACCTCCTCTTAAACACCTTTAACCCCCAGCTTGCGCGCGACCTTGATCTGAGCTTAAAGTTCCCGCGGCCGGGCCTGGTAGCGGAAGATACCCAGTTGCTCTCCACCTACGCCATTACGCAGAAACAATGGCAAGATTTTCAAGTAGCGGACGCGGCGCGAACCCAGAGATTAACCGCACGGATTGCCGAGGCGAAAGCTGAAGCCGTAAGTTTAAGGGCGCAGGCAGCCGCCACAACAGACGAAGAAAAGAAAGCCATTCTCCTCGCAACGGCGGCACAGAGAGAAAGACAAACAACCGATCTAGAACTTGCCCGCGATGCAGGCGGAGGGGAGCGGCGGGTGAGCTTAAACGCACTCCGCTCCCAAACGCGGGCACAGCTTAACGAAGCGCTGACCGCGGCAGGAACCGAGATTCCGAAGATCAACTCGGCATTTGAGACGGCGCGCGGCGCGCTTGCAAACGAACCGGCGGAGGTCGCGGAGAGTCATTTTGACCAGATGAAGCGCATCGGCGCGGCAGAACAAAATCTCGCCATCGGCATCATAGAAAATCCGCCTCTTAAGTCATTCTATGGGCCAGGCGGAATATCAAACATCCTTGACCATGATACATGGAAGGGTGAAATTAAGGCGCGAATGGACGCTATTATGAATGAGAGCCGAATGCGCGCGAACGCACTCGTTACCCTTAACTCACTACCCACCACCCCAGAGGAAGTGCGGCGCAGGATACCTGCGCTCATACAACTCGTTAAAACGCAGGCGGGGAACGATATCAAGGACATTAAAACGGTCTGCCGCGAAGTACCGGCGCTGAAGCAGACCTGCAAAGAGCACATCCCGGATATACAACCAGCAGACTAAACACTCCTTCATATGTCCCGCAAAACCGCCCTCATTCTCATAGCAAGCGTTATCGCACTCCTCGCTGCGGGGTTCCTTATTTTTTATTTCTTTCTTAGGCGGGGCGAGCCAGTGGAACCGCCTCCCGGCGGAGAATTTCCGAGCGGCGAAGAAGCGGCATTTGAAGAAAAGGAACCGGCGCTTCTTCCCGAAATAGACGGGGTAGCGCCGCTCGCGTTCCACCCGATTCTCCGGCGACTCTCAACAGTGCCGACCGCGGGAGCGGTTGCCGGGACGCGAGACCAGGGGACGCTCGTGCGCTACATTGAACGCGCGAGCGGCAATGTCTTTGAGATTTTAGCAACGGGGGAAGGGGAACGCCGCCTTACGAACACCACCATCCCGAAGGTCTATGAGGCGCTCTGGAACAAAGCCGGCAACGCAGTGCTCCTGCGCTACCTCAAAGACGACGGCGAGACCATCGGTCTCTCCGAATGGCGGAGACATCTTCTATGTGAGAGAGGAGGGCGGGGAGACGCGGGGGGTGCGCGCCCGTTTTTCCGGAGGTAATCGCACGGCGCTCTTTGCCTCGCCTCTGCGCGAATGGCTGCCCATCTGGAGCGCGCAAGAAACCATTGCGCTTCTCTCAAAACCCTCGGCACTTTCTGACGGATTGCTCCTCCTCCTCCTTGGAAACGGCGGGGGAGAAGAGCGGGTGGTGCTGCGCAACATCAAAGGGCTCACCGCGCTTCCGTCTCCCGCACTCTCCTACATACTCTATTCAAAGAGCACTGACTCGGGAGTGGAACTCTTTCTCTACGAGAGCGCGTCGCAAGAGAGCCGCGGGGTTTCGTTTGAGACGCTCCCCGAGAAATGCGCGTGGCAGAAGGATGAGAAAGCGTTCTACTGCGGCGTGCCGCTCTTCATGCCGGGGGGAAGCTATCCCGATGTGTGGTATCAGAGCGCGGTCGCGTTTGAAGACGAGCTCTGGCGGCTTGACCACAAGAGCGGCGTAACAACACTCCTCCTTGAAACAAGCGCCGAGGCAGATACGCCGCTTGACATAAGCAAACCTTTCTTAAGCCCTGACGAAAGATTCCTTATCTTCACGAACAAGACTGACGGGACGCTCTGGAGCGTACAGCTGAAGCCGTGAATCGTGTAACGCGCAACGTGTATCGTGAAGCCGGGGAGCGGGGAGCGTATTCTTCCGCTACCCGTTGCGCCTTTTCTTCCGCTACACGCTACACGTTATACGCTACACGTCTTACTCGCCCACATACTTAATCACTACCCGGCGTTTCTCCCCCTCGCCGACTGACTCGGTCTTCAAGTCCGTCGCCTCCTCCAAAAAAGAGTGAATGACCATGCGTTCAAAAGACGACATGGGATCAAGTTCCATGTTCGTCTTGAAGGAACGGGCGCGTTCGCCCATGATCTTGGCGAGGTTCTTCAGATTCAGAACGGCTGCCCGCTGATAGTTGTTGACGTCAATCTGAAACTGCCGTTCCTCTCCTCCGCCTTTGTTCACCATCCGCTTCACAATGTGGTTCAGCGCAAAGAGATGCGCGCCCTTGCTGCCGATGAGCAGGTGCGAGTCCGCCGTCTCAACAGAGTACCGCTCGCGGCCGTCTTCTTCGGCCACCTCAATCTTTCCAACCGGAATGTTCATCTTCTGAAGCAACTCTGTGATGCGTTGTTTGATTTCATCGCGCTGCATATATAGAAATGCGAATACTGCCAATGCCACATCTGAATTCGCGGTATTCGCACGCTAATTTGCGGTATTCGCATTATGAAAGTGACTTGCCTTCTTAAACTGGCGCCGCAGATACACCTCCTGCGCCACCATGAACAGATTACTGGTTATAAAATAAAGCGCAACCGCACCCGAGACCGCGTAGGACACAAACCCCATAAAGACCGGAAGGAAGTATTTCATCTGGAGCTGCATGCCCCGCGCAAGGTCGTCTTGAAACGATGGGGAGGAAGTGCGGGGCGGAAGGGGAGGCATGGCAAGATGCCCCTGGAGAAACTGGGTGAGCGCAACCAAGATGGCGAAGACCGCGCTCTTTCCGCCGATATCAATTCCCAGAAAATGCATGCTGACCGAGGGAATCGGCACGAAGGGATAGAGCAGCGCCGTATCCACCGCGGGAAGCCCTCCCTTGAAGAAGACATAGTAGAGTGCGATGACAATCGGAATCTGGATGAGGATGGGCAGGATGCCTGCGAACGGGTTGATGCCCTTCTCGCGGTAAAAATCAAGAATGGCTTTGCCTTGCGCGTGCTTGTCATTTTTGTACCGCTCCTTAATCCTGCGAATCTCTCCGTCATGCGTCCTCATCTCAAACTGGAACTTGGCGGACTTCTGCGAGAGAGGGAACAGAAGGAGCTTAATGAAGACGGTGAGCGAGATCACTGCCGCGCCGACAGAACCCCCGGGGAGGATGCCCACTAAAAAAACAAGCCCGTTGTCTAAGATACCCTTTCGGAGCAGGGAGAGTATGCGGCGGCGCAAGAGGTTGCGCGCAACCGCGGTGCCCGCGACCTTCGCCGAGACCACGGCAGCCACTTTCGCGGCCGCGGGTTTGTTTGGGCTCATCCGCGCAATACGTAAAAAGAGATGGGGAGAGTGAGTCGTCCCTCCTCCCCGCATCGCTTCAAAATCAGCGGCACAAAGCCGGTTAGATTTAGGTAACATGGCAAGTACGAAACTGACACGGAACAAGACCAAACCCAATACCGCTCCTTTCTGTGACGAACGGCATGGGCACACCACAAACCGAATGGAATCTTTAAAAACAGAAGGTTCTGTGTTACTTCAGTGTTCCGCTTCCGTGTCGCGTCCGTGTCATACGGTCAGCTGTTTCCGGCCTTTCCGGCGCCTACGCGAAAGCACTCTCCTTCCCGAAGAGGTCAGCATGCGGCTCCGGAATCCGTGCGTTCTGGCGCGTTTCTTTTTCCTTGGACGATAGGTAAAACTCATGAGCGTGTCGCGTGTAGAAGAAAGGTCTGCCTTTTTGACGTTACATGTTATACGATGCGTGCTTTGCGATGTCCCCAAACTATCCCCACATTATTAACATAACCCCCTTTTTTTTACAAGTTTTGCTTTTTTTTTATGAGTATATACTTATACCCACAAAAACGAGCGGCCAACAACCTGCAGCGAGCGACAGAAAAATCGGGTCGTAGGTTGTCGGTTGTAAGTTGTTGGTTATTACTATGACCGATACCAAACAGCTGTGGGAAAGCGTGCTCGCGGAGATAGAACTCGGCGTATCACAAGCCACCTTCACCACATGGTTCAAGGGTACCGCCGTCACCCGCCTTGAGGAGGGAATAGTGTATCTCTCCGTACCGAACACCTTTGTTAAGGACTGGCTCGTCAACAAGTATCACAAAAGCATCTTGAAGTCGCTTCGTACCTTCTCAGAGCATGTGCGCGCGCTTGAGTATGTGGTTACAAAAGATGACGCGCGCAAACGCGAGGCGCTTCATGAAAAACCCGCCTTTGTGGGGGGGACCCAACAACTTCCGTTGCAAGACCACTACATTGACAAGGAGAGCAACCTGAACCCGCGCTACACCTTTAACTCGTTTGTCGTCGGCCCCTTTAACGAACTCGCCAACGCTGCGGCGCAGGCCGTCGTCAAATCGCCCGGCGTTACATACAATCCGCTCTTCGTATACGGAAACACCGGGCACGGGAAGACGCACCTCCTCCAGGCTGTGGGGAACCAACT
>VMES01000032.1 GCA_007375655.1 Parcubacteria group bacterium Greene0416_79
TTCACCATCACCGTATCTTCTGCCGAGACCGCCGAGAGCGATAAAACCTCGCTCCCCGAAAATCTCACAGGTAAATACCGGCTTCCACTCCGAAATGCTGACGGAGAGAGAAGCGACCTGCCCTCGTGCGGTTTCCAACACGACACTGGCATAATCCTCAACCGGAGCATGCCATGCCCGATTGCTTATATATCCGCACACCTTTGTGGTGCGGCTTCCAAAGAAAAATCTTGCCAGATCAATAACATGAAGGCCCTGGTCCATGAGTACACCTCCACCCGAGAGCTTTTTGTTCATGCGCCACTCTTTCTCGTATCCCGGCCTGCCGGGATGCCCATGGACGATGCGCAGAGCATGGACTGAACCGATTCCTCCCTCGTCAATAATCTGCTTGGCTCTTCGTATTGAATCAAAAAAACGGTAATTGAACCCGACTGCGAGCGTGCGTTTCATCTTTAAGGCAAGGCGACACAGTTCGCGCATTTCCTCCGGTGTCCTGCTTCCCGGCTTCTCCACGAATACGTGCTTGCCCGCGAGAAGGGCCTCCTTGGCGAGCGGAAAGAGAAACGCGTGCGGCGTCGCGATAATAACCACGTCAAGATCGCTCTTGAATATATCTTTGACTTGGCGAGAGTAAGAAACGCCGTATGTATCCGCCAGTACCTTTGCCCGCGAGACGCGGGCGTCGGCGACGACGGAAAGCGAGACGCGACTCAAGTGACTTATCACCTCCGCCCAGCGCGCGCCCATCCGTCCCGCCCCGATTAAAGCTATATTTCCTTGGTTAAGGATTAAGGATTTCCCTGTTCACTTCCAATCATATCCTCGGTCGCTAGGTTTAATCCGCCGATAGGTATAGATATCGGTAGCCATAATATCTTTTGCGTGCCGCTTTGCCGATTTTACATCGTCCCATACAGCACTCCATACTTTGCCGGTAAACTGCCCTGATGACGCGAGGAACACGCAAAGCTCGGCCGCTCGCTCGGGCGAAACCCCGCCTTCTTCTTTCTGTTTTAACAATTTCTGATAGGTTGCCTCACCGACCTTTCCCCTCCCCGCTAGAAGCGCCTCGTCAAGGAGCCGCGAGTTCACGGCGCCGGGAGCGATGGCGTTCATCGTGATGCCGTATTCCTTTACCTCCTCCGCCACCGACTCCGTGAATCGTACGATGCCCCCCTTGGAAGCGGCATAGGCGCTGAAGCGCGGAAACGCGCCTTCTCCTCCGCCGGAAAAATTAATGACCGTGCCCTTCTTTTGCTTCTTCATATTCGGCAAGACGGCTCTCGTCATAAGCATGGTGCCGTAGAGATTTACCATGATGGTCTTGAGCCACGCTTCTGGAGAGGTTTTTTCCAGCACATTTTTTGGTCCGTAGATTCCCGCCGCGTTGATAAGCACCTCTGTCCCTCCATTCCACAGACGGTGAGTCGCTTCCATGAGTGAGGCTACATCCGACATACGGGAAACATCGGCGGCATGGGTCGTGAGCGAAGATCCTTCGTTTTGAGCTGCGGTGCGGAGTTCCGAAAGATCCTCCGAATTTCTCGCCACCGCAAGCACCAACGCGCCTTCGCGCAAAAAGCGAAAGGTAATGACCCTGCCGATGCCGCCGCTTGCGCCCGTGATGATTGTTTTGACCCTTTGAAGCCTCATGAGAGTATGCGTGAGTTGCCGGAGCCGATTCCCCGCCCAACGCCGGCATACATGATGCCAGACGCCTTGATCTTCGCTTCACTTTTCCATAAAAAGTTCTTCGCGTCAAAAAGCAGTTTGGGCGGGGTCATGAGGGGCGCTATCCGTTTCCAGTTAAGCTTCGCGTAGTCCGCCCACGCGGTCATGACAAGAACTGCCGAGGTCCCCGTGAGCGCTACATACGGGTCGGGGTACAAACGCGTCACGCCCGCCTCTTTTGCCTCTTCCCACCGCACCATAGGATCGTGTACGCGAAGTTCTTTCACCTCCGTTTTAAGCGCCTCCATCACCTTAAGCGAGAGGGAATCGCGGAGCGTAGAGGTATTCGGTTTATACGCCAGACCGAGGATCCCGATCGTAACGCTTTTGAGACGAGGAATGCGGCTCCGAAGGAACGGCAGAATGCGCTCCCACCTCTCTTCGTTCTTCTCCCGTGCTCCCGAGATAACGGGAAGTGTTATCCCCTTCTCCCCTCCCTTGAGGACGAGCGCGGTCAGGTCGCGGCCAAGCGTTGCCCCAGAAAATCCGATACTCGCGTCAAGATAGGCGGAGTGCCCAATCCGTGCATCGCTTTTGAGCGCCTCGGAAACGCGAAGCACATCCGCGCCGTACGCTTCGCACATATCAGCTATGTCATAGATAAAACTAAGCGAGGTTGCAAGAAATGCATTGAGGGCGTGCTTGACCATCTCCGCAGAGGGCACGGTCATGCAAAGTAGTGGAGCATTTATCGGAGAGAAGATGCGTTTGATGAGCGCCTCTGCCGCAGGGTCAGACACTCCGGCGACGATCCGCGCGGGATGAAAGAAACTTTGGAGCGCGGTGCCGAGCTGCAGGTTTTCAGGCAGGTAGATGTAGGAAAAGTGAAGCTTTGGCCGTGCCGTACGAAGAAATGTTTGGAATTCTTCTCCGCTTCCGACCGGCACTTGACTGGAAACGATTACGGTTGAGCCATCGCGAAGCTTCGGAGCCAAAACTGTGAAGAGCTCGCGAATGGATGAGAGGTCGGGACGGTGCTCCTTGTCGCACGGTGTGTCTATGGCGACCAAAAACACGCGAACCTCACCAAGATCGGCAAGGTCGTGCGTATACGAGAGCCGCCCTGCCGTCTTATTTCTCTGAATCAGCGGTAACAGTCCTTCTTCCTGCACAGGGAGAATGTCGTTCTGAAGCTTTTCCACCGTGGTCGCATCAGCATCAAAGCCGATAACGGTATGTCCAAGCTCCGCAAGAGCGGCCGAGTAGACCGAGCCCAAATGCCAGAGACCGATAACGCCGATCGTGAGAGGTTCCGTGGGCATTAGAGGGTGAACTGTCGCGGCTTATTGACCAACACCTGCGTTCCCGCGAAGTCCACGGAAAATTTCACCTCGCGCATGCCCTGCTCCGCGAAGAGTCCCCGCACCGACTCCTGCGTGCCTTCCTTGCAATAGATAAGGAAAAATCCGCCCCCGCCGGCGCCGACGATCTTGCCGCCGAGCGCGCCGGCGGATCTCGCCTTCTCATAGATCGTATCAAAAAGTTCACTGCTTATCTTCGCCGACATCTTCCGCTTGATGTGCCAGTGCTCATCAAGGAGACCACCGAAGTCATCCAGCCGCCCCGCTTCAAAGGCATTGAAGATCGTCTTGCCGATACGTTTCGTCTCGTGCTTGAGGTTGAGGGCGTTTTCATTGTTCTGGCGGACATTATGCTGAAGCTCGCGCAGGATCTCTTCGCTTCTTCGGCGAATACCGGTATAGAAAAGCAGGCAGCGACGCTCGAAATCGTCCTGAACGGTCTTTGAGATATTTGCGTTGATGACGGTCACAGACCCATTCTGTGCGATATCCAGCACGCAGAAGTTGCCGAACGAAGCGAGGTAAAAGTCCTGCTTGCCGTCCGGGAATTTAAGGTCTTCAGTGGCGATAGAGTAGGCCTCTTCGGCGATATGACGGCGGGACAAGGACTCTCCTTTCATGGTATGCAAGGCGTTCAGGAGACCTACGAGGTACGCGGCGGAGCTCCCCATGCCGGTCCCGTCCGAGATATCCGCCTGCGAGGAGATCTCTATCATCTTATCAATGCCGGTGCGCATGAGTGCGGCCCGCGCAAGATCATGCCTTACTTCTTTGAGTGAAGCGACCTCCTCGCTCTCGCGGTACTTGAGACGAATGAGGTCGTCCAAGGGCGGTCGGTTCACGCCGATATACATATAGAGATTGACCGCCACGGAAAAGATGAACCCGCCGTACTTTTCATAGTACGCCGGTAAATCCGTGGAGCCGCCGCCAAGCGGCAGGCGAAGTGGGGTTCGGGTGAGGATCATGAGAGTAATCGTTCAATGCGCACAATGTCGGCAGGCGTTGAGATGCCACCGATAGCGCGCTCTGATATAACCGCGGCCACACGCAGACGCCGTACCTGCTGATCCAGCATATCCGTAAGGTAAACTTCGCCGCCAAGACGGTGCTTTGGCCGCAGACCAAAGATGCTCCCGAGAAGCACCATGACGCCGTTCGAAATCAGGTCAGTTTTTGGCTGGGGTGGCTTTTCTTGAATAGAAGCTATCATACCATCCGCACGAAGTGTTACCACCCCGTGATTCCACGGATCTTCCGCCCGAAAACACAAGATGCTCTGCTCGTGGGCAAGGCAGGCAACAATGCTGACGCTATCGGGAAACTCATCTCCGTACACCAATAGAAAACGCTCATCTCCGATGAAAGGTTCTGCGGCGAGAAAACTATAGGCCGTGCCTCTATCCGAGCCCTCCGCATAGCGTATCCGCCGCCCGTGGAAATTATCTTTGCAATACGCCTGTATCTTTTCAGAAAGATACCGCACGACAATAACCGCTTCATCAATCTCAGAAGGCAAGGCAGAAAAAATATGGTCAAGGAGCGGCTTCCCCGCTACATGAAGCAGTGGTTTCGGAGTATCCTTCGTGAGGGGAAGCATCCGTTCTCCTCTTCCCGCAGCTAAAATGAGAGCTTTCATAGTGGAGAAAGTATTCGCGCGAACACATTATCCGATCTCAACCCGTTCCTTGATGGTATAGGGCGTCTTGCGATTGGTCTCAAAATACACCCGAAGCATAAGCTCCGCGAGAAATCCCATCATGAAGAAGATAATGCCGGATAACACAAAGAAAGAGGCAATGAGAGGAAGAGGGGTCTGACCGAAATTGCGAAGGCCGGCAAGTTTGAGGTAGAGGGAAAAGACCGCCGCCACAATGCCGACGGTACCGGACACGAATCCTACCCCGCCGAAAAAGATGAGCGGACGACCGGAAAGCCCGGCAAGAAACTTAATGGTGATGAGATCAAATATATCTTTGACCGCCTTCATGAAATAATGCTTAGAGACCCCGGCCGTCCGCGCGTGATGCCGTACGGGAACCTCGGAGACCTTGGCTCCTTTCATATAGAGATACGCCGGCAAAAATACGTGCATCTCACCGTACAGATGAACCGACTGTATTACTTCCCGCCGGTACGCTTTAAGAGCGCACGCCGAGTCATGGAGAGTAAGGCCCGTCATCTTAGCAGTAAGCCAATTAGCGAGCCGGGATAAGATCCGTCTACCAAGGGAATCCTTTCTTTCCACCCGCCATCCGGAGACCACATCATACCCTTCTCGGATCTTTGCAACGAGCATGGGGATGTCCACAGGATCATTCTGCAAGTCGGCATCCATCACAACCACGATATCACCCTTCGCCTCATGAATGCCTGCGTCAAGACCCGCCGTCTGACCGATGTTATACGCGAGAGAAATGATCCGTATCGGAGAAAGTTTCCGAAGCTCTCCAAAGGTCCCGTCGGTGGAAGCGTTATCCACCCCGATGATCTCAAATGGTTCGCCAAGTTTCGTAAGCACCGCAATCAACCGTCGATGCAGTTCAGATACATTCTTTTCTTCATTGTACGCGGGAAACACGATAGAAATCATAGAGTTGTATTATTATAGGGCCTAGAAAAGAATTGACCTATCCGTATCCACCCGTATGAACCGAGAAGAAACCACAGCGGCAAAAAGGGCATATTATACCTTCCTCCGCTTGAAATCAATCCGTTATAGCCGATAAGAACGGCATGAAAGACGATAAGAGTGAGGAGGAAGAGCACCGTGCTTCTGTGTCTTTTCTCCGCCAGTCCGGCAATGGCGCCGAGGTATACCAAAACCCAAGAGAATTGACCC
>VMES01000033.1 GCA_007375655.1 Parcubacteria group bacterium Greene0416_79
ACCTGGAGGCTCCCTGGAACGCGCTCATTCCCGTGCTCGCCCCCATTCTCGTCGGCTTTCTCTTTGGACCGGTCGCGCTCGGTGGACTTTTGTTAGGGTCAATCATCACCGGACTCTTCGTCGCGATCTCCATGACCTCGGGCGGAGGCGCGTGGGACAATGCCAAAAAGTATATTGAGAAGGGTAACTACGGCGGGAAGGGAAGCGATGCGCACAAGGCCGCCGTGACCGGAGATACCGTGGGCGACCCGTACAAAGACACCGCGGGTCCTGCCATCAACCCCATGATAAAAATCCTGAATATTGTCGCACTGCTCCTCATCCCATTTTTGCTTTAGGGCTCGCGTGTTACACTATAACCTCATACCTCTATGCGAAGGATTCTTTCTCCACAGATCGTACTCTTTGTAGGGCTTTTCGCCGCGCTCTTTGTCTTTGCGGCATCTTCTGCTCGCGCGCACGCAGAAGTAGCCCCTTCTCTTACTCTTAGCGGCGGTTCTGCCACGACGGAACTTGCCGCAGCGAGAAGCGCCGCGCTTGAAGAAAACCGGACGCGCGTACATGCGCTCCGCGATCTCTTCTCAAGAAAATCGTTTGAGACACGGCAGTCGCGTGCAGAGCGGCGGGATATGCGGCAAGACGCGAAGCATACAGAGCGGGAACGCAGAAGCGAGGCAAAGGAAGAGAAGCGCGCCGAACGCGCGTCCCGCGTCGTGAAATGGCACGAGGCGCTTAAAGAGAAAGTTGACGGCTTTCAGAAGAAACTCATTGCGCGCCGCGTTTTGAAGGTTGCCGCGCGTCTCCTCCGCGCCGCGGAGCGGCTTCAAGCGCAGCAGGCGCGCGCGAGCGAGTATGTGGAGCGGCGTCTCTCTCAAGGACGGGATCTCTCCGAAGCGCGCGGGCTTCTCTCTGTGGCAGAAGAGCAGATTAGAGAGGCGAGGATGGCGGTAGAGGCGTTTCCTGTTTTGCTTCAAGACCGCGCGCGCAAAGAGACGCGCGGCGCGGCAGAGAAAGCCATTCACGCCGCAACGCAGGAGACAAGAGAGGCGCTCAAAGCCGCGAACCAAACGCTTCTTGTGGTGCTCGCATCACTTAAGAAAGAGCGCGGCAGCGGGAGCCAACACTAGCCCCCCGCTTTTTGGCACATCATGGAACCGGACAATCACATCTCGCCGCCGCCCGTGGAACTATCCAAACGACCCGCGAACACCTCTCCTCCGCCGCAGCCCTTCTTTCCCGCGCAAGGAGAGACGCGCGCCGCGCCGTCCCCTGCGGCGAAGAACAGCGGCTCCCTCGGAGCGCTCATTGCTACCGTCATCATCATCGCATTGCTTTTGATTGGAGGCCTCTACTTTTGGGGAGCCAAGCTTTCACAGGAGCTACGAGAGGATGCCTCGGCAGAAGGCGCGCAAAGCGTCGCGCCGGAAGGGGCTAGAGAGAGATAATCTCTTTCCAACCCTGTGCACAAACAGTTTTTTACCCCCACACCTTGTGTGAAATGCCCTGCGCTCTGCCTGCCTGCCGCAGGCAGGCGCAGGGTTCCCCTCTTCCTTGTCCCCACACCAATCCGCCGCGCCGGATTGGTGTGGGGGTCAAGGTGTGGGGGTTTGCTGCAGTATAGAGCCGCATGCACTATGTTTTGAAAGAAAAAAAGCCGCTTCCGAAGTCGCGGTTAGAACTCCGTCTTGAGATTCCGGCAGAGGAGATTAGCGCGCGCCGCGGCGCGCTCCTTTCTGCTGCCGCGGCCGCGGCAGAGGTTCCAGGATTTCGCAAGGGGCGCGTACCGGAAGAGGTTGTGCGCGCCCGGATGGGAGAGTTGGCGCTCTGGGAGGAGGCCGCAGAAGCGGCGCTCCGTGACGCGCTTTCCGCGCTCTTTCACGCGGAGGCGCTTGACGCCATTGGACGGCCGGAGGTTCTCATCTTGAAGTTGGCGCCGGAGAACCCGGCCGAGTTTCGCGTCCTTCTCTCCCTGTACCCCACGCTCTCACTGCCTTTGTACAAGGAGATCGCGGTGGAGGAGAACAAAAAGCCGAAGGAAGAAGGAGGGGCGGTCTTTGAGCCAGAGATTGACGCGGTGATTGCGCGGATTGTTGAAGAATATAAGCGGGAAACCGGGAAGAATGATTTTGCGCTCTCCGACGCGAGCGTTTTGGAATTGGGGAAGTTTGCGTCCGTCGGCGATCTTCGTTTAAGCGCGCGTGAGACCGTCGCCGGGTACAAAAAGGAGCAGGCGAGAGAGAAGCGGCGCGCCGCACTGCTTGATCGCCTTGTTGCCGAGACAAAAGGCGAACTTCCCGAGGTGCTCATTGAGGCGGAACTGGCGCGTATGGAGGCGGAGTTTGAAGCCGTCGTCAAAGGCGCCGGCATGGCGGTGGAGTCGTATCTTAAGGAAGTGAAGAAAGACCGCGAGACGATGCGAAACGAATGGCGCTCCGATGCAAAGAAGCGCGCGCGCCTCCCGCTTCTTTTGGGGGAGATCGCGCGCGTGGAGGGCATTGCGCCTCCAGACGACGCCATAGAGGCGGAGGTAATACGCCTGCGCGAACACTACAAAGACGCCGATGAGGCGGCGGCCCGGGCATTTGCCACTGCGCTTCTGCAACACCAGCTCGTGATTGATTTTCTGGAGCGGCTCTAGCCATCATTACACTACAGGAACTTCCTGAATCCGTCTTCGGAAAGCCCGGCTTGCCGAATGATTTCCTTCATGAGACTCCTGCTGGAGATCGCCGCTATGCATCGGGACACCGGTCTGGCATCTTGAAACCGGATGCCAGAAATAACGGTGACTGCCCTTTTGTCCGTTATCCTCAAAACCCGCGCGTCTTAATGCGCGGATTATTTTGTTGGCGCTCAGATTCGGAAGGCGGCTCATACCTTCTGCCGTACTCGCACCGAGAGAGGCAGTGTAAACGATTTATGCCCCTTAAACTTCTTTTCAATGGGTATGGGTTGATTTCGCTTCATCAGGCCTGCAATAAAACCCTCAATGGCTTCCTTCGCCATGACCGCGATCTCTTCAATAGTATCGCCCTGCGTAAAGCAGCCCGGAAGCGCCGGCACTTCGGCCCAAAATCCGCCTTCCTCGGCCGGATGCACCTTGACGGTGTAGTTAAGGACTTTCATAGCGCCAATATATCATAAAATGTGCAAATAAAAAAAGGATTCGCTTGCCCGAACAAACTTTGCTTCCCAAAGTTTGCGCGGGCGAGAAGGAATCCTCTTTGTCAAAAGGTGGCTGACCCCTTCCTTCCCCCAATGTAAAAATAGTTTACGACCGTAAACTATTTTTACATTGGGTTACGAGCAAGTGTCCATCTTGAAGATCCGCTGCGAAGAAATAGAAATCCTACCGTACTCTGGAGTATGGTAGGACACGAAGAGGCGCGCATCGTGTTCCGCAGATTCAGCATTTGCTCACGGCCGTCGGCAAATGCTAAATCTGCAAGCTTAAAAATCCCCGACAGATACAAAAGAATGAATACCACAAGAAGTGCCTGACACCGTATTTCCTTTCTCGCGACGCTCCTAAAAGGTGGCTGACCCCTTTTCTTCTTCGCGTAGGACAGGCCGTTCCCATCGTCAAGGATACCATATCTGCCTGCCAGGCCAAGATTAAAGGAAGGGGTAGTCTTCTACCGACTGGCCCTGAGAAATGGGAGCAGAACTTGTCGCCACTGATCTACCGTGCCATTGACTCCATTAATCTCAAGGGAATCACGGTGAGGATTTCCAGTTGGCCGTTCAGCGTAATAGATTTCAAGCGACTGGTCGCAACATCCACACCTCACCAAAGAACGCGGGCTTACCAGCTTGTTTCGCGCCCGTCTTGTTACTCGTAACGGTAAACATGTCCCATTGCCGTCTTTGATACGCTTAATCTTTGGCATGAAATGTTTTTCAACTACTTCGGGTGCTTTTTGATAATGTGCAGCCGATATTCGTCAGCTTCAATGGTGAAGTAAAATCTCCAGTTTCCAGTAACGCGTGCCTGCCAGACATCATTGCGTTCATCATACTTTTTTGCACGAAGCGAAGGTGGCTGACCCCTTCCTTCCCCCAATGTAAAAATAGTTTACGACCGTAAACTATTTTTACATTGGGTTTTGTTCCAAGAATCGTGCTTGTTTGTAAAACGCATCCTGCACCTTTGAAGGAGCATCAGCAAGCATTTCAAGAAATGTCCGAGAAGGGTGTATTCTCATCGCGGCGCGCGTTTCGCTCTGCTTGCACGAATCTTTTTAACCTCTTTTTTCAGATACGAAATCAGCGCTTCAGCCGTATTGAATGACCCTGAGGTTCTACCGTGTCGAAAATCTGTGAAACTAACCGCAAGTTCGCGGTCAAGGAGTGTTTTTGGCACAAGAGTAATTTTGCCATCGGTAATTGACGCTTCAAGAAGATCTCCCACGCGGAGTGGCACCCCGCGCCTTACTTTCGCCGGAATCACGATTTGATATTTGTTTTTAATCGTCACTAAAGACATACAGGAAGTATATGCCAATCCGTTCAAAAGTGCAACTGTTCAACTTTCCAACTCATTCAAAGCAAAAGAAAAAGGACTCCATCGCTTGCCAGAACAAACTTTGTCTCCCAAAGTTTGCGCTGGCGAGAAGGAGTCCTCCACATGTAGACACCTCACGCCCACCCTACCTTGAAGGGGGGAAATGGGGGTCAGCCACCTTTTCTTCTTTCAGCGTCTATCTGCGCCGTGCCCTGTAGCGAGATTTGCTCTGCTACTGGGGTTAAGTCCGCGTAGGTCTGCGTAATACCTACCAGGCGAAATGGGCGAATGCCTTATTGGCCTCCGCCATCTTGTGTACATTCTCGCGCTTCTTGACCGCGCCACCCTCGTTCTTTGAGGCGGCGATAAGTTCTTCCGCGAGTTTTACGCGCATGGGTTTTCCCTTCTTGTTCCTCGCCGCGCCAATAATCCAGCGATACGAGAGCGAGATCCGCCGCTCCGGCCGCACCTCAACCGGCACTTGATAATTGGCGCCGCCGACTCGGCGCGAGCGCACCTCCATAAGCGGAGAGGTGTTTTTGAGAGCCGCGTCAAAGATCTCAATGGGATTCTCCACCTTCTGTTTCTCCTTGATGGCGGCAAACGCGCCGTAGACGATAT
>VMES01000034.1 GCA_007375655.1 Parcubacteria group bacterium Greene0416_79
CCGCTCCGCAGAAGCAGCGGAATCTGCACCGCGAGATGAAGAAGCGCGCCGAGCGCCACCCCCCACGCGAGCCCCGCGACGCCCACGCGCGGGTAAAGAAAGAGGACTCCCGCGATGATCCCCGCGTTGTAGAGGATCGGACTTGCGGCATAAATGAAAAACCGACGTTCAAGCTGGGTCACACTCGCAAAGAGATTTGAGACGCCGAGGAAAATCGGCTGAAGGAGCATGATGCGCATAAGTGTCGCGGTCTGCGCGACTTGCTCCTCGCCAAAGCCCGGGAAGAATCTGCCGGCGAGAAACGGAGCGACCAGGTAGGCAACCGCGCTTATGAGCGCCATACCGAGAAAGAAAGCCGAAAAGACGGTGTCCAAAAACCGGCGCGCCCGTTCTTTCCCTTCCGAGAGTCTCTCCCCGAGAAACGGGATGAGCACCGAGAGCGAGACCGCGGAAGCGCCCACGATGAAGATGAGGTCCGGCACCCGGAACGCCGCGTAGTACGCGTCAAGCACCGGACCGGCTCCGAACTCGCTCGCGAAGAGCCGGTCGCGGAGGAATCCCAAAAGCTGGGAGAGAAACGCGAAGATACCCAAAAGGTACGCGGCCTCGTGAAGCCCGCCTATCTCCCTGTCAAAGAGTTTAAAAATGCGCTTGACCATTCTCCCCTGGTACGCCCCTATGGGGTCTCGCCCTCAGAGAGCGGAAGTGCTGGGCGCCTCTCGGGACGGTCATCCACAGGGGGCGTTGCTCCGGCAAAAGGAGTGCGTCCTGCCTTGAGATTTCCTAGAATCAAATCCACCTCTGCAACATTCGGATTCGTCTCTTTAAGGTCGGTAAACTGCTGTATCGCCTCTTCCCTGCGCCTAAGCTCGTAATAGGAGAGTCCGAGGAAATACTTGGCGTTCGCGTACACGGAGTTGAGGTCCACGGCGCGCTTCAGCGCGCGTGCCGCGCCTTGAAAATCGCGTGCGCCGTAGCGCAAGAGCCCGAGCTGGAAAAAGATGACCGAATCTTCTGGCGCAAGCGTTGTGGCGGCTTCGGCAGAGGAGATCGCAGCGGTTATATTCCCTTCCTGCGCTTCAATCTGCGAGAGCAGGAAGACGGCTTCGGTGTAGTTCCCTTTCTCCGCAAGCGCCTTGGAGATCTGCTCCCGCGCCTTCAACCGGTCGCCCTGCGTTGCCGCAAGCCGTGCGCCGGCAAGAAAGAGCGCGGGGCTTCTAGGATTAAGGGTAAGCGCTTTCTCATAAAACGTATTCGCGCTTTCATACGCCCCCGTTATTCTAAGCGGCACTACCGCCTCATACACCCGCCCAAGCTGCATGAAGTTCTGGTAGTTAGTTCCATCTCGAGCAGTTGCCTCTCGCGCATAAGAAAGCGCGCCTCCAATGAGCGATTCAAACTCGCCGCGGAGCGCTTCCGCGGAGAGCGCGTCTGCGCGCTGCGCGAGAAGATTGCCCATTCTGATGATATTGAGTTCGGAGAGAAATCGGTAATATAGGTCTAGGGAATGCAGAGACGCGGCGCGCGTAAACTGCCGCTCCGCCTCCGTTAGGTCTCCCCGAATGCGAGCCGCGGCAACGCCTCTTTCAAAATGCACAGCCGCCGCATATTTCTGCACCAGAGTGTATCCGAGCGATACGGCGCCGATAAAGAGGATCACGAGCGCCAATACCGAGACAAACCCCGCGCGCGGATTATCCATAAAGGAAATACGGCGAAACAGAACGCGTCCTTCAACCGCGAGTGCCGCGATGAAGAGCCCGGTAAAGAAGAACGAGAACGCAAAGTTTGTTCCTGACGAAACATAGAAGACACTGACGAGCCAGAAAAACAATGCCAAGAGAAACGTGGACGTGATGAGATACCGGGAAAACGCATCGGAAAAATCCGAGAGTACGGCTTTGAATCCCGCGTAGAGAAAGAGTAAGAAAAATGCGGCCCAGGAGAGAAATCCGAGAATCCCGGTCGTAACGAGAAACGTCGGAATAAGCCCGATGCCGTAGTTAAAATCCACATTCCAGAAGACGGTCTGATTGATGCCGTCCGGCTTAAACCGCAGCCACTCGTTGACGAATTTATTCGGTCCCGCACCAAAGAAAGGCCGCTCGGCAAGTGTCTTCTGCGCCACCTCAATCGTGGCACCCCATGACGGGCGCGCTTCAAACGCATTGATGCGAAAGGTTTCTGCGACTTCCCTCCCCACGATAGTGCCGGCGAGCAGGAAAAAGACGGGGACAAGAAGCATGATAAGAGACGGCAAGGGCAAGCGCCGGGATACCGACGCACGTACCGCTCCGACACCCTCCGCGTCTCCTCCTTCTTTCAGATTGCCGCGGCCGAAGGAAATGAGATACACCAAGAATACGAGCGCAAAAACCCCCAGGAGAAACCAAAGAGTCGCGAAATTAACCAACGTTACAAAAAAGAGAGAGAGGATGAGCGCGATAAAAAGGAGTACTTTAAAAAAACGCCGCAACGAGAGAAATTCCAGCGTAAAGAGAGAAAGCAACGCCGCGGCTCCAAAGAACACGCCGACGTCATTCCACTTTCCGATCGTATTTGCAGCCGTATCGGTCAGCATACCGAACGAAAGAAAACCAGGTCCCAGAAACAGCCGCGAAAGATGGAAGAGTGCAAGGAGAAAGAACGCCGCGAGAAAGAAGAGCAGCCCTCCGAAGATCTGCTCTCTCGTTCGGAAGAGCATGGAGAGGAGCAGCGCAAAAAGAACCGCAATGAGTATGGAGACCGCCGTTCCAATCTCGCCAACTTGTCCGAAAAAAGACACCGAGACCACACCGGAGAAAAGGGCGGCGGCGCTGCTTACTGCGGCAATCAGAAAAAGGAGGAAGAAAAGCGGAGAGTGAGGAAACGAAACCGCGCCACCCTTAAGCCGAGCCAGTATCCACAGACAGAGTGAAAGGAGGACAAAAATTGAGAAGAGGAGCGCCTTCCCTCCCTGCAGAGGAAAGGTGGCGATAGGAATAAAGAAGAAAGGAAGCAAAAATGCGGCAAGAAGCAGGAGTTTCCCTGCACTCCATTCAAGACGGTTCTCCCGTCCTTCGCGTGAGGCAATGACAACCCCGTCTCCGGCTGTGTTTGTTTCCATATGACAATCTCAATTAACGAATGTAATGGAGTCATTATAGAAAAGGGGCTTCCATAACGCAAGCGAGTGTCCCAGTTTAGGAAACATAGCAAATACATACGATCGTATGTATTTGCTATGTGTACCGAGCGAGTACAAAAAGTGGCAAGATTGCGTGAGGGGCAAAGGGGGCTGCCCCCGAATGAGGCAGTGAACCTGCACCGCCAATCGAGAATAACGAAATGAAAAAAACGGCAACCGATCTGCCACGACGGGGCCTCAAAGCGGCAGATGGACTTCAAGACACGCAGATCGTCATTCAAAGTACTGCACCCGGACCGGCTCCCCGATGCGAAGCGAGTGCGCCTCGGCAAACCCGGCAGCAACTTCCAGCACATAGCGTGCCGGAGAGCGCGGGTAAAATACCTCCGGATAGGTCTCGGGCGTAACCTCCTCTTTTATATCAGCCACAAGGAGCGTTGATTCACGAAACGTATCAACGCCGAACCGTGGTGAAAGAATGCCAAGATCCTTCGGCATCTTTTGAAGCCAGATAATATCAATCGGAAAGCGCATCTGCTTCATCCAGATGCCGTGAAAGCCGGGCGCCGGAAAGACGAAGAGCATGCCGCGCTCGCTTTGGAGCGATGCTCTTCCGCTCAATCCCAAAAGCCGCTTTGACGCCGTATCCGCCACCTCCACGACAATCTCGCGCCCGCCGATGAGAAGACGGGGTGCGCCAGCCGGCGGTTCTCCGCTTCCCGCCCTTCCGCCGGCCTCTACCAGCGCGAGCAGAGCAAATAAAGAAAAGAGGACAAGAGCCGTCTTGATACGCACGCAAAAAGTATAGCACAGATGAACGGCGCGCCACCCCGGCGAGCCTCACCATACATTCAATTCGCTCTAATTCTTCCCCTCATCTGAATCCACTCAATGCGCACATCCGCCATCCCCCGCATAATGAATACTTTTATAGATGAATGCCGGCGGCGTATTGGCGAGCACAAAGTCCAGTTCCACGTTGCCGAACGCACGTTTGATCGCCGGATATACGGCGGGCGTAAATTGATACTGAAGGTATACCCCGCCCTCACGAAGAAGCGAGCGCGAGCTTGAAAAGACCGCCTCCCTAGTCTGCAGAGAGCAGAGCGTGAGCGGAATGCCCGATACCACATAATCCGCTTTCCCAAACGCCTCATCGCGAAGCGAACAGACCGAACGGTTATGGACCGTGAGACGCAGATCCCCAATCTCGGAGATTCTCCGGCAAAAGTTCCCGTTTATCTCAAACGCGATGAGCCGCGCGTCGGGGCGCATGCGCCGAAGGAGCTCCCGTGTAATATTCCCGAGGCCGGGCCCAAACTCAACGAGTGTCTCTGCGCGGCAAAAATCAATCTGACGGCAGAGCCGCTCGGAAAGGAAGCGCGAACTCGGCGCGATTGAACCCACTTCCTTCCAGTGTCTGAAAAACTCCTTCAGGAACAAGAGCTGTTCCATGTACTATTATAATTATGAAAAAAATTGGGATGTTCCCGAGAATTTCTTTTGTCCTTCATTGATCAATCCTTTTCCTTTTCGCCCAAAAAAGCCCCTTCAAATCCTAGCCTCGCGGCGCGGAACGCGCCGCGAGGCATCGTCTTTCCACTTGCGAAATCCTGAATTGCGGAGAGGGAGGGATTCGAAACTTACAGTTTCAGTCCCCTTGTTGGATACATTCTTCGCCCGAAGACGGGCTCGAATGTCTGCTCAACAAGGCCTCGAATCCCGCACGGAAGCGCCCCGCGCTTCCTCTCCTCCGCCTTCGCGGACTCAAGCGGTGAAATTATATCCTTTGCGCGAACCTTTTTCGAGCGGAAAACGGACTGAACCGCCCCGCCGCCCGCCTCCGCTAACGCTCCGGCGGCA
>VMES01000035.1 GCA_007375655.1 Parcubacteria group bacterium Greene0416_79
AAGAATTTTTTAAGAATATTGCTACTCAGTTTAAGAATGATGTTTTAGCATTTTATAATCAAAAAGATATCATAACTGGATATATAACTACTGCTAACAGAAAAGGCAGGATAGAAAATTTTCCACTAACAACTCTTACATATGTAGTTATTAATAGTGATGTACAGCAATTCAAAAATGTATTTGAACTCACAGAAACACTTGCTAAGTTAAAAAGCATTGCGAAACATAATAAATTGGAATTGATTTGATAAGCCCACTAAATAATGAGTAAGTTTTATTATCCAATATTTATATAGAGATAAAAGTTATATGACAAGGTTTAATCCTGGTCATTTTATATTTATTGTGAAGAAGATATTGATATCAATCAAGTTATCAAGCTGGCGCAGCGCGAGCCGGACGCTCCCCTCCAGACGCCCCCAATTGACTTCTTTGTTGTGCACGTGCGCCGCAAGATTGATGGAGGCGAGGTTGCAGACCGCAATGTGGTCTTTGTCCTGCGGCAGGCATATTTCCGTGCAGAGGTTACTCATATGAATCGTGCCGGTGTTGTTGTTTTGTGCCCGAAGATTGATGGGGTCTTTCCACGTGAGCCACGGGTGCGACGTGGTCTGAAGCGACACCAGAATCTGGCGGAACTGCTCCCTCGCGGGAACCTTCCGAAAGACGCGGAGCTTCCCCGCTTCGGCCAGTGCGACATACTCGTTGTACCGCTTCACGAAACGGTCTCCGTAGAGCTCATTGAGATCCAGGGTCTCTTTCGGATCAAACAAGTACCAATCATCGCCGGATGAGACGCGGCGCATGAACTCGTCCGAGAGAAAGACCGCCGTGTTCGCGGTGCGCATGCGCAGGTAGTCGTCTCCGGCGTTATGCTTCCAATCCAAAAATTCCGGAAAGTCATAGTGCCAATTCTCCATGTAAAAGCAGAGCGCTCCCTTTTTCTTTCCGCCTCTTTGCACGGCCCGGATGGCGGTGTCAATAATCTTGGCAAAGGGCGTGGGACCGCTGGAGGCCGTGTTATCCGATGAAACCGGTGAGCCGGCGGCGCGCAGTTTCGTAATTGAGGCGCCGATGCCGCCGGACGCTTTGGAGAGTTTGATCACGTCCGCCACGGACTTCGCGATATGTTCAATGTCGTCCTGAACCTCCAAGAGAAAACAGTTTGAGAGCGCGGGACGAATGGTGCCGGCATGGATGTTGGTGGAACCGCCGGCAAGGTATTCCAGCCGCGAGAGCTTGTCGTAAAACCGCTTCGCCCACTCGGTCGGATTCTTTTCATTAAACGCAAGCCCCATCGCGATGCGCATGAAAAAATACTGCGGGGTCTCGCGCGGTTCCTGCTCGCGGTCCTTGACGGCGTAGCGGTTCAAGAGCGACGAGAGTCCCGCATACTGAAAGAGCTCATCGCGTTCAATATCCAAAGAAGCCGCAAGCCGCGTGAGGTCATACTGCTCCTCCATCCGCGGGTCAAGGAGTCCCTCGGCAACGGCTTCGCTCATATAGCGGATGAAACCGCTCCGATGCATCTCCTCAAGCCGGAGCGGGTCATTCTCATACTCCCCAACCACCCGGCGGTAGACGGTCTTGAGCAAAAGCCGGGTCGCGACCTTGTCATACTCAATGTCTTCTTTGACATTCTGAATCGCGGCGTTAATCGTCGCCTTGTCCATCTCCACGGTCGTGATGCCGTCGTAGAGAGTCAGCTTCGTCTCGGTCGCAATCTGCGTGACCAAGCTCACCGGGTCAGTCAGTCCCGTGCACGCGCGTTCAATGGAGCGGTTGATGCGGTCTGCATTGAATGGTTCGCGCGTACCATCTCGTTTGGTGATGAAAATCTGCATGAAGACACGGAAGCGACACAGACGAAAAACACGGAACTAATCAGCATCGCTTCCGTGTCTGCAATTGTAGCACAAAGATTCTGCGCGAAAGCGGTGTGGATAAGGGAGGAGGCAACAGAAAAAAAGAAGCCACAAGGAGAGGCGTGTGAAACCGCGCCGCTTCTTTCAAGATTCCAAGCCGCCAGTTCTAAATGAAAAACAAAATCAAAATCCAAATGGCCAAAAAAGGCGTTTTTGGCCATTCAAATCTTACATTCTGGATCTTCCTTCTTAAAGATTGAGATTCCGGACCACCTCGGCGTCCACCGCGCGCTCGTCTCGAAGCGTATACGCCGCTTCCTCAAGCGGCCCGAAGAAGCGGACTGTATCTCCCGCCACGAACCGCGCGAGTTCCGCGGCTTCTTTGTTTCTTTTCTGCACTACGGTCTTTTCTCCGAGCGAGACGCGATACAACACCCCGCCGACCGAGACCTGCATCACACTCGGAGACGCCACTGTGTCAATCCCCATAAGGATTCCCTCGTAGTTGCGCGCGAGAAACTGCCGCTTGTCTTGGAAGACGGCCATTCTTGCGGCGGCAAGCGTGTTATGCGCATAATCATAGACCCCGTCCGCAAACAAGACCGCATCGCCGACCGCAAGGCGGTTTTGGGAAATCACGACTGACCCCTTGAGAATGATGCTCGTGGTAGCCGGCTGCACCAGTATCTCTTTTCCTTCCCGGGTGCGCAGAGTAAATGCGGCGGCCGGGAGCAACGCGGCAATCTGTCCGGAGAATGTCTCGCTCTCCTCCTGCAGGGACCAATCTTTGACCTGCTTCGCTTCCACTCCGAAGAGGTCCGAGCCCACGAAGAAGTCTCCGTCCACGTCCAGATAGTCACCCACCTTGATTGACACAACTGATGATGCACCGCCGTATTTTTTCGTTACCTGCGTCTGCCCGCTCGTCTTCATGAGGAAACGCATCGGTAACTGCCCCCAGCTCAACTGAAGATAAAGCGTGGTTCCGACCAGATGCGCCGCGCGCGCGCTTCGAATACTTACGGCGCCGTCGCGCTTAATATGCACCTCGGGCTTGCCCGCGCCAACGCGCTCCGGCGCGTAGTCAAAGGCAAGCGCAGAGACAGAATGCGCCGAAAAGACCGCAAGCCACAGCGCGACCAAGAGAAAAGAAAATGTAAAGACGCGCCTCATAGGCATAGAACTCATTTCAAAACCTATCGCAATCCAAAGCTTCGCAAGATTCGCGAAAAAAACGGTGCAGAGGAGGAAGGTGTAGAACGTCTACTCCGACCGACGATAAACCGTTTTTTACCGAATGTTGCGAAGCGACGATGCGAAATAGATTCCATTATATATGCCATGGTAGGCTTTGAAATGAGTTTTATATACCATACCCTATTGCCCGACAAAAGTGAAGTTGCCTAAAAAAACAGGTATGCCACACTGGGAAAAGATCAGACATGAACTATAACCCTAGAAAGGAGCGCACACATGCTCTTAACGATTCAGACCGCAGACGAGAATTCTTTGAAAAAAATGCAGAAGGAGATGGGCCTGCGAACTCATCCCGCTTGCTGAAGCGCGGATGCGGTAAAGTACAGGGAGATGCATGAAGACCATTTTATTTAAGATCCTTGCTTCGTACCAATTCGGCGGCCAACGCTACTTTATGGCGCCCTGCCCGTACTGCGGATGGCCGGTTGCGAACGGGCCATACCTCATAGAGATCAGGACTGGAAAAGAACCCCGCCTGCTTGCGTGTTTTGTACCCTGCACCTGCCACACCTCCTGCTCCCGCAACGTTCTGGTACCGCAGCTCTTTGGATTGCGAAATGACGCCGAACAGGAAACGCGCCGCGCGCTCTATACGGCGCGGCAGAGCGAAGACATTGACTCGCTCCTCACCCTGCCAAGCCGCCCGACTCTGAAGAAGATGGGAGTGCTTCGCGGCCACACGCTCTGGTAATCCGCAAAAGACGCCCTTATGAAGAGGTCGTCTTTTTTAATACCGCCCGTATGCCATAATAGAAAATCCAGCCGACAAGAATGCCAAGCACTGCTCCGCCCACAATATCTAAAGGGTAGTGCACGCCCGCGGCAACACGCGCCATGCCGATAAGCGCGCTCGCAAGATAACACCAGACGCCCCACCGCCGATTGTGGAGATAGACGATCGTAGAAAGCGCGAAGAAAAACGTTGCATGTCCCGAAGGAAAAGCAGAGCTCGTCTCCGAGATGAGCGGAATGATTGACGGGTCCGCCGCAAACGGCCGCGGGCGGTGCGAAACGGCGCGGATAAGCTCCACGCCCCCGAAACGGGCGAGGAGACCTGCGCCGAACCCTTCGCAAAAAAGAATCAGCTTCTCTTTTTTCTGACGAGGGAGCAAAAGCGCCCACACCACAAAGAGCGCCGCAAAAAGATACGGAACGTAGCGCGCAAAAAAGACCGTCACGCCTTCGACGAGCGGCACCGCCTGCGCCATCTCGTTCAGATACGCAACAATTGAATGGTCAAAGGTCATACGTTAGAATGCGGAAGGTCTGTTCGGCGCATATGCCACATTATACCCTCACAAACGATCTCAAGATATCCAGATTCTTCTTGTCTGGACCCATGTCGTCAAAACCCGGGGTCTCAATAATGAATGGTGCGCGTTTGGTCTTTTGATGGTTAAGAAGAGACGCAAAGACCTCCTTCCCTACTGCGCCCTCGCCGATGTTCTCATGCCGGTCCCGAAGCGAACCAAACGGGTCGCGGCTATCGTTTGCGTGAAAACACTCAAGTCGCTCCAGCCCGATTTTTTTGTCAAACTTTTTGAGAAACGCGTCCAGTTTTTCTCTGCCACGCAGATCGTAGCCAGCGGCGTGAAGATGGCACGTATCAAGGCAGACCCGCACGCGCGGCGAGGCGCCGGTCCGGGCAAGGCGCACATGCGCCGGCAGGTCGCCCACATCTTCTACAATCTCCGCAATCTCCTCAAGCATTCGCCCGATCTTTCTCGTCCCCGCGTTCTCAATGATAAACGCGGTCTCTTTCGGAGAAGACGCGAGAATGGTTTGTATGCGCTTTATGAGAAGCGTATACTGCCGCTTTTTCTTTGCGCCCTCGGACCCCTTGAAAGAACCGAGATGC
>VMES01000036.1 GCA_007375655.1 Parcubacteria group bacterium Greene0416_79
GGCAGCTCGACGCGGCGTTCCGGGCAGGGATCCGCGACGTGGCGATTGTGACCGGGCACCATCCGCGCTAGCAGCATCGCCATGATCATAAACTTGCGACGACGCGCCGCGAAAATCGCCCCGATTCCGAACAGCACAAAAGCGACGGTGGGACTCGCCACCATGCTTGCCGCTCCCGAGTTCTCGGCTTCGGAAAAACCCCTGCTTATCTCACTCGGCAAAGACCTCACCGGCAAGGCGCATTTCGCCAATCTCTCAAAGATGCCGCATCTTCTTATCGCGGGCGCGACGGGAAGCGGCAAGAGCGTCACGATACACACCATCATCACCTCACTTCTTTTCCGCAACTCGCCCGACGACCTCAAGTTGATTCTCATAGACCCCAAACGAGTGGAACTCACGCTCTACAACAAAATCCCTCACCTGCTCTCACCCGTCATCACGGACGCAAAAAAGACAATTCTCGCTCTTAAATGGGCGGCAAAGGAAATGGACCGGCGCTACGATATTCTGGAATCGGAATCGGTGCGCGACATCCATTCCTACCATAAAAATATCGTGGAGCCGGAACTGCAGAAATGGGAGCGGGACGCGGCGGCTCAAAAAGACGGAGAAAACGCCGCGTCAAAATTGCCGGAGCAACTCCCCCACATCGTCATTATTATTGATGAACTGGCGGATATTATGTCTCTGTATCCCCGCGAACTTGAAGCCGCGGTCGTGCGCTTGGCCCAGATGAGCCGCGCCACCGGCATTCATCTCGTCCTCTCAACCCAGCGGCCATCGGTCAATGTCATCACGGGGCTCATCAAGGCGAACATCTCCGCCCGCATTGCGCTCCAGGTGGCATCGTCCATTGATTCGCGTACGATTCTGGACACGGGCGGCGCCGAGAAACTCCTCGGTGCGGGAGATATGCTCTTCCTCTCGGGAGAGATGTCAAAGCCGGCGCGGCTGCAGGCCGCGTTCGTCTCAGAGACAGAAGTGAAGAAAGTCGCGGCGTACCTCGCCCGCGCGTATCAAAGCGGGTTGCCGGAAGAGTTCATCTTCCAAGGAGGAGAACAAAACGGGATGCTGCGCGAGGACGACCTTCAGGGCGACGAGGAGATAGATGACGCCCTCTACGAGGAAGCGCGCGAGTGGGTCATCAAAGCCGGCAAGGCGTCAACCTCGTATCTCCAACGTCGCCTTCGGATTGGCTATTCTCGGGCGGCGCGGATTATGGATATGCTGGAAGAACGTAACGTCATCGGTCCGGCGGATGGGTCAAAGCCGCGGGAAGTGCTCGGAGTCGCCCCAGAAGAAACCGACGACCGACGACCGACGACCGACGACCAGGAGTCGCGCTGACAGACGTTTTGAGTATGTAGTAGGTTGTCGGTTGTCGGTTGTACGTTGTTGGTCAATAACATGGAACGAACTCCCAAATTCATTCTCGGCATCGCACTTGCGGCGCTCCTTGGCGCCGGGCTTTTTGCCTATGTGTATCTCCAGTCGCGCGAGTATCTCCGCGGGCCGCGCCTTACCATCACCGAACCAAAAGACGGAAGTGAGACGGCGGAGGCGGAACTGTCTGTCTCCGGAACCGCGCATAATGTCTCGTATCTCTCGCTTAACGGACGGCAGATATTTACCGATGAACGTGGGCGGTTCAAAGAATTATTGCTGCTTCACGCGGGCTATAATATAATGACGCTTGCGGGCAAAGACCGGTTCGGGCAGACCAGAGAGAAACGGCTGGAACTCATCTATAACGCCAAGACCAGACGCGAATAGACCACTAGAAGATGCGGCTGCCGCAAGTCACCGCATTGAGGACGCCATTGCCTCCATCAAGACAAAGTTCGGCGACGAGGCGATTATGCGGCTCGGGGAGAAGCCGCGCGTTGATGTAAACTCAATTCCGACCGGCTCCATCGGGCTTGACGCGGCGCTCGGAGTCGGGGGGCTTCCCCGCGGGAGGATTGTGGAGATCTTCGGGCCGGAGAGTTCCGGCAAGACCACCGTCGCGCTCCATGCAGTGCGGGAAGCGCAGAAGAAAGGAGGCGTCTGCGCCTACATTGACGCGGAGCACGCCATGGACCCCGAGTATGCGAAAAAAATCGGGGTGAAGATCGACGAGTTGCTCATCTCGCAACCCGATACGGGCGAGCAGGCGCTTGAGATTACCGAGTCGCTCGTGCGGAGCGGCAAGATTGACATCGTCGTGGTGGACTCGGTCGCGGCGCTCACTCCCAAAGACGAGATTGAGGGCGACATGGGACAGCAGCACGTCGGCAAGCAGGCGCGGCTCATGAGCCAGGCGCTCCGGAAACTCACCGCCATCGTGGCTCGGACAAAGACGATTGTCATCTTCATTAACCAAATCCGCATGCAGATAGGCGTCATGTTCGGAAATCCGGAAACGACTCCGGGCGGCAAAGCCCTCAAGTTCTACTCCTCGGTGCGGATTGACGTACGCCGCATCGCGCAGATAAAAAAGGGAGAAGAAGTGGTCGGCGGACGAGTCCGCGCCAAGATCGTGAAGAACAAAGTCGCGGCGCCGTTTAAGCAGACCGAGTTTGACCTCCTCTACAACGAGGGCATCTCGCAGGAAGGCGAGATAATCGCGCTCGGCGAAAAGTACGGGTTTATCCAAAAGAGCGGCGGCGGCTCGTACAAATACAACGAGGTCGCGCTCGGCCGCGGCTACGACGCGACGCGCACATTCCTGCGCGACAATCCAAAAATCAAAGCGGAAATCCTCAAACAAATCCGCGAAAAACTCAAAGAAGGGGGGGTGTAAAATGTGTCGAAACTGTTCCCCGTGCGTTATGTTTCTTGTTCACACTTATACACAGATAGGGGGATGTTGTATAGTTCGATATATCGTACTATATGCGTATGCCGCATGTTTCCAGAAAGCGACTAAAGCGCAAGACATTCCAAAGCATGTGTGACTCGTTCGTTCGGTTAATGGTTGTTCCGCGAGCGCAAAAAGATGCCAGGCTCTTTCTGAACGATGTGCTCACGCCTACGGAACGACTGATGATTGCAAAGCGCCTCGCCGCGATTGTCATGCTGTGCCGCGAATACTCCGGATACAAAATCCACACAGTGCTCAAAGTGAGTCCGTCAACTGTTGCGCGGCTAAAAACGCGACTTGAAGAAGGAGCCTTCCCCTACCTTGCAAAACTGTTTCGCGGTCCTCAAGAAATCAAACAAAAGAAAGAAGCAAGCGACTTTTGGGATGCACTCTATACATTCATCCTTATGGGTATGCCGCCGCGCGTCGGCAAAGGACGTTGGAAGTTTCTTTTTGAAGGAAGATGAAAGACCTGTCTAGTACGATATATCGAACTATGCACCAGTGCGTATCGAAATATATCCGCTCGCGTGCGCAAAACTACACGCGCTCCGCATATTCGCCCGTCTCCGTGTTAATGCGCACCACATCACCTTCGCTCACAAACAGAGGTGCGGTGATGGTCGTACCGGTCTCAACCGTAATGGTCTTCCCGCCGCCCTTCGCCGTATCGCCTTTTACTGCCGGAGGCGCCTCGGTAACTTTTAAGTCAACCTTAATGGGGATTCTTACGGCAACGAGTTTTCCGCTCCAGCGGAGTACTTCCACCAGAGAATTCGCTTTCAAAAACCGTCCGCTCTCGCCCACCGCTTCTGCCGGAAGCTGAAAACGCTCGGAGGGGTCAGTCGGGTTTGCAAACCACCACTGTCCCCGATTATTGTAAAGATATTTTATTTCTTTCTTATCAATGTCCGCCTTATCCACCTTATCCGCCTGATGAAAAGTGACTTCTGTTACTTTGCCGGTTATCACATTGCGCAATTTCGCCTGATTCACGGGCTTACGCTGCTGCATGCGGAAAATGCGCGCGTGGAGAACTTCATAAGGCGCGCCTTCATACACAATAAATCTCCCGGGAGTGATTTCGTTGTAGTTAAACATCATGTCACTAGAAAAAAGGTCAGGGTTATGATGCCGGTATAGTCAAAAAGTTAGAGGTTAAGAAATTCTTAACCTAAAGACTTAACCCACTCCGGCTTCTTAACCTCAACCTACTTCTCAACGGGCAACATAGGGCAGGAGCCCCATATACCGCGCGCGCTTCACGGCGAGCGCGAGCTTGCGTTGGTACTTTGCCGAGACGCCTGTGCGCCGGCTCGACATGATGCGACCGTACGGGTCCAGAAACTTCTTGAGAAGTTCGGTGTCCTTATAATCCACGTGCTTGATATTGTTTTGTGAGAAGTAACACTGGCGCATACGCTAATTTTCAATTACCAATTTTCAATTTTCAAAAAGCCATTGAAAATTCTAAATTGATAATTTATTGATAATTGATAATTGAACATTGGTAATTCTTTTTAAATTCTTATTTAAAAAGGTATATCTTCCGCCTTTATCTCCTCCTCCGGATACTGTATCCCTTTCTCTGGAGAGGCGGGCTCGCTCGGATTCGCGGGCGCGGGCGAGGCGGGTGGAGTATCTGCGCCGTGCTCGGCATTCACCCGCGCCCCTCCCGAAGGCCCGAACTGGAATCCATCTAAGACGATCTCGGTGCGGTATCGCTTACCGCTGCCGTCTTTCGCTTCCCAACTCCGCGTGCGAATCCGCCCTTCAAGAAAGACGGGCCGTCCTTTCTTCAGATACTGCGCGATGACCTCTGCCTGCCGCCCGAACGAAACGATATTGTGAAATTCCGCTTCTTCCTTTTTATTCCCTTCCTTATCTTTATACACGCGATTCGTTGCCACGCCGAATTCAGCGACTTGCCCGCCGTTCGGAAGCGCTTTGAGCTCCGGGTCGCGCGTAAGGTTGCCGTACAAAAATACTTTATTCAAATACATATGTTTGCTTCCTGCCTAATCACGTACTAAAGTGTAACACGAGTAATCAAAAATAGGAAAATCTTAGAAAGTGTTTAATAACCTATCGCAATCCAAAGCCGCACCAGATTCGTGGAAAAAACGGCGCAGACGAGGGAGGTGTACCCGGGTACTCCGACCGAGGATAAACCGTTTTTTACCGAATATGGCGCGGCGACGATGCGAAACAGAAGATGCTTTATATCTATAGTGGTAGGTTATTGAACACTTTCTTACGTCGGTTCGCGATTGATTCGGGAGTCCCGACGCCGCGACGGGACACCATTCGGGAAGATTTGAGATCATTCTGCAATGATCTTCTCAAGGGACTTCTCCAGTTCCACCTCCGAGACGGGTGCCGGCGCCGGTTGTCCAGAAACGGCCTGTGGCGCCTCGCGGCGAACGCGCTTTACCTCCAGGCGAGGCGCGCGCGGCACCGTCATGGTCTCTCCCCGAATCGTCTGCACCAAGATGAACCGCGGCACGCGTTCAAAACGCCGTAGCGCTTCTTCAATCCGCCGCACGGCGTCCGCGGCTGCTTCAAATTTAATCCAACCGAAGTACGCGTTGGTGTACATAACATACCGCCCGCCTACACGCACGCGCATGCCGTAGGAAAGGAGACGGGACTTTGGAAATTCTTCCGCAATCACCTGCGCTCCTTCTTTGAGAAGCGCATCGCGAATCGCGGTCCCCTCCGCTCCAACGGCTTCTTCGGGAACCGACGGCGCGATATGAAACCCCACTTCATAGACGCGCGTGGCGACATCCTCTGTGTCTTTCTCTTCCGAATCAACTTCTGTCATTAGGTCAAAAGCGTAGCATATGCGCTCTGTGCGCGCAATCCGCCTGCATTCCGCGTATTACGTAAGCGAGATGTGGAAAAATGTCTCCGCGTTCTTCCGAAGCGCCGCGGCGACATCCGCTTCAGCCATTCCCCTTATGCGGGCGATGGCGCGCGCCACCTCCCGCACGTAGAGCGGTTCGTTGCGCGTGCCGCGATACGGCGCAGGCGCCACATACGGACAATCGGTCTCGGAGAGTATGGCCTCAAGCGGAAGATAGCGGATGACGGCATCGTAACTCTGCGCAAAGGTGATGACGCCGGTGAACGAAAAGGTGCATCCGAGATCAAGAAACGGTTTTGCCTCATCAATCGTGCCGGCAAAGAAATGCAGGTTGCCACGCACCGAAGATTCATGAGTCAAGAAACAGGACTCAAGAATCTGAAACGCGTCTTGATACGCAGACCGGCCGCTGCCGCTACGCAGATGCAACATGAGAGGTTTCTTTACCTCCAACGCAAGCGCAATCTGTTCACGAAATACTTTTTCTTGAATCCTGAATCCTGCATCTTCACTCTCTCTAAAATAATCCAACCCGCACTCCCCTATTGCCACGACCTTCGGATGCGCGGCGAGGTTTTTGTAAAAGGTGGGGTCAAAAACCTCGCCGCGCGAGGTAAATTCTTTTCCACCTTCCCCGAGTTCTTTCGCGTCGTGGAATGACTTCGCCGTGTGAATCGGATGAAGCCCCACCGTCGCGTACACTCCCTCCGGATACTGCTCCGCAAGCTCCACCGCCTTCCGCGAGGTGTCCTGTTGCGTCCCGACCACGTTTATAGAGACCC
>VMES01000037.1 GCA_007375655.1 Parcubacteria group bacterium Greene0416_79
AGACATTCTATTTGAAAACAAAAAAATAGGCACATACCGCCCTGATTTTATTATAGACAAAAAAATCTTAATTGAACTTAAGGCACTCCCTTTTCTCGGAAAGTTGCAACAAAAACAGATCTGGCATTATCTTCAAGGTTCGGAATATAAGCTGGCACTATTGATTAACTTCGGTGCCGCAAAAGTCGACATTAAGAGAGTCGTCTGCGACATAGCCCGTCTTCATCAGCGTGTATCTGCGTCATATCAGCGTTCATCTGCGCCGGCGGAGATTTTTGTCATCGGCGGAGGGGAGATCTACCGTCAAGCGCTCCCCTTCACCGACAAACTCTACCTCACGGTAGTTGAGAGCGATGCCGAAGGGGATGTCTTCTTCCCCGACTGGCGCGCGGACTTCACCAAAGAGACCTTCCGCGAAGAGCGGTTAGACGAAAAAACCGGACTCACATACACGTGGGTTGACCTGGAGCGTAGAAAAGAAGTATAATGATTGGTGTAAATTACTAAAAATATGAAATCAATAAAGCAAAAAAAGCAAAAGGAGTTATCTATCCAAACAAAGTTTGGTTCTTTCTTGTGTCTTTTTGAATCAAACCGCCCCGAAGCTGGATTTACCGTTACTGCTCCAGCCGCCCAGGGTTTCGTAACATACGGCCCTACTCTCTCCGCCGCCAAAAAAATGGCAAAAGAGGGGCTTGAATTCCACTACGAATGCACCTTACTTGAACACTGCGCACCGAGAGGACGGGCACTGCAGTATGCCGGAAATTAAGGAAGCGGCATATGCTCCCAGTACTCAAAGCAACGGAAATCATTCGGACACTGCTCAAAGCTGGCTTCAAAATCATACGGAGCCGGGGAAGTCATTACCGGTTTGAGCACCCAGTTACAAAACGGCGCGCTACTGTGTCTTTCCATGGCGGCGATGTACCTAAAAAGACACTGTGCTCTATCCTAAACCAAGCAGGATTAACAGTGCAGGAATTTCTCCGTTATCTTCGGGAGAAATAACACTCAACTATCATAAAAAAGAGGACACTCTGTATCTGCGATTCAATGACGCCTCTATCGCAGTGAGCGATGGGGTGCGCGAAGGCATTATTCTTTGATTATGAACGAAACGGCAAGATTGTAGGGAGGGAGGTCTTAGATGCTGCTAAATGATTTCTGCGTCAATTCGCGGAAGCAATCGCCAAACACAAACGAGAACAACTTAAACTCGTCTAATCAAAAACCGCAACTCTCGTTGCGGTTTTTGCTTTCTGCGTCATTCTGCGCTCGCCCGTTCAAATCTCCGAGGGAGATTTGTTCAGGTAAATCAGCGAGTGTCTGCGGTTAAGTTCTTACTTAACATCTATACCCATTGAACGGGCGCTGCCCGCGAGAATCCGCTCCGCGGCCTCTACCGTGTTGGCGTTGAGGTCTTTGAGTTTCTTCTCCGCAATCTCGCGGAGCTGTGTCTTGGTGATGGAGCCCGCTTTGCTCACCACACTCTTGCCGGAACCCTTCTCCTTTCCCGCGGCTTTAAGGATAAGGTGCGTTGCCGGCGGCGCTTTGAACGCGAGGTCAAAGGTGCGGTCTTCATAGATGGAGACCACCACCGGCACAAGCTCCCCTTTCATCTTCTCCGTGCCCGCGTTGAAGCGCGTTACGAACTCGCCGATGTTCACCTTGGCCTGGCCGAGCGCGGGGCCAATCGGCGGCGCCGGATTCGCGGCGCCGCCCATGATAGTTAACTTGAGCTTACGAAGGGCCTTTTTAACCATAATAGTAAATTAAACTTTAAGTAATTCTGTTAGATTCCAGAAAATTATCAAGTTTCAATTATCAATTTTCAAACAGAGCCAGAAATTTAATAATTCTAAAATTGAAAAATTGATTGAAAATTGTAAATTGATAATTGAAAATTCTGTTGAATTAGATTTTCTTTACCTGAAGAAAATCTAATTCAACCGGCGTCTCCCGACCGAACATGGAGACAAGCACCTTCACCTTCCCGCGTTCTTCATCCACCTCGCCGACTTTGCCCTCCAAATCCTTGAATGGTCCATCTACAATAACCACCGCTTCATCGGGCTCAAGCTCAATAGTGTGCACAACTTTGTCGGACGACATGCGCTTAAAGAGCTCTTCAACCTCTGCCTTGTTGAGCGGCACGGGGTACACGCCGCTCCCGACAAAGCCGGTCACGCGGGGGGTGTTACGCACCACATACCACGAATCATCCGTTACGGTCATGTCCACGAGCACATAGCCGGGATAAATCTTCTCCTCCTCCTCAACGCGCTTTCCGCCCTTTATCTTTATCTTTTTCTCGGTGGGAACGACCACATTGAAAATCTTGTCCTCCATACCGAGGGACTCAATCCGCTGTTTGAGATTGCGCGCGACCGCGTTCTCGTACCCCGCGTAGGTATGAATCGCGTACCAATTTCGCCCTTCTTGTATCTTTTGTTTAGACATACCCGTAATGCAAATACTGCGAATGAAGAATGCGAATTCTACGAATCAAAAGCTCCTCATTTGCGGCATTCGCATTATAGGACTAACTTCAGCAGCGTGGTAAACACATAATCAAACGCGCCCAGATACAGCGCAGTTATGAGAGAAATGGCGATGACGACTACGGTAAAGACAAGCGCCTGCCGGCGCGTGGGCCATGAGACATGCTTCAATTCCGCCCGTGTTTCCTTGAGATATTCGGTAATCCTCATAATATGTGATACTAAACTACAAATGACATGCGAATGCAACGAAAAAATACAAATGTTGCGCTTGTGATAATTTAGTATGTTTTCGTTGCATTAGTATCAATTCACTGTTTCGTATCATTCTTATCAAAAAACCCCTCGCGGGGTCGGATACATGCATACTATACTCCTACCCGTACGATTGTCAAGGAAAATACTTGGAAAGCGTAATGCAGGCAAAACCTACCGCAACCATTGTTCAAAGAGTTTGAATATCGACTGCCGTACTGCGTCGCTCTTGCAGTGCGACAGTATGCTGAAGTATGACTGAATGACAGGAAGCGCATATTCAAAATCTTCCTTCGTGCGAATGCTTTTTGAGAGAACCGTAAGTCGTTTCATCATCCTGCTTTTTGTCCGCGTCCGCAGAATGCGAAAGTGTGGCAATGATACATAGCCGAGAAAGTCTGTTCCTTGTCGGAGTTTCCGAATGGTTACCTTGTTCGGGTGGAGTTCAAGCAAGAGTTTCGTTCGCAAAAAGTCCCGAATTTCTACGATGTACTTCTCCAATGCGGTGCAGCTCTCGTTCAAGACAACAAAATCATCGCAGTATCGTATATAGTGCCGCGCTTTGAGCCGGTGCTTCGCGAACTGGTCAAGTTCGTTCAGATAGATATTCGCGAAAAGCTGGCTGGTTACATTACCAAGCGGTAGTCCCTTCTGCCTGTCCCCCTCTTTAGAGGGGGAGAATGAAAGATGGGGTGTGCTAAAACTCCCGACAATGTTCTTAAGAAGCGGAATAATAGCCGTATCAGAAATGCGCTCCGACAGAATCGACAACAAAATCTCGTGGTCTATGTTCGCAAAGAACTTCCGTACATCGCACTTCAGAACAAATGCGGGACGGGTATAATTTGCCGACACTTTTCGAGCAAACGCATTGAATCTCCGTACTCCTGCATGCGTTCCTTTGCACTCCCGTGATGCATAGGAATCCTGGATGAAACTTTTATCAAAAATGGGATACAATTGCTGATACACCGCCTGAAAGAACACTCGGTCCTGCACACTTGCAATGTGAATGAGGCGCGGTTTCGGGTCGGCGATGGGCTTCGCGGTGTATGGGTCATTCGTCCATGCGCCGCTCGTAAGTCGTCCATGAAGAGAAAATAGCTCTTCTTCAAGCTGAAGCTCAAAACGGACGACATCCGGCACGGAGCGTTTTCCTTTGCTGAACCGCTTCCACGCGGTGAGTAAATTTGGAAGAGAAATTACATCACAAAATCTGACACTATGACGCCCCCCGACAAAACGCCTTCGGTTATTCTCAAAATCCGGCTGTTGCATAAAGAACTGTATACCATAGGACACAAACTCTCAAAGAGGGATAAACTTGGCATCCATGCCTCTGTCGAGAAATGCTGTCTTGAATTATTCAGTATGGTCATCGCCGCCGCTTTCACTCACCGACAAGATAAAAATAAAATCGTCTTGCTGAAGACTGCCCGTGTTCGCTGTGAGATGCTTGCGAATCTTATGCGTACGGAACATGAACTTGGCATTATCGCAGAAGAAACATATTTGCATATTTCATCGCAGATGGTTGGAATAGGGAAAGACCTTAACGGCTGGATAACCTATCAAACGCAAAAGAAGTCGTGATGACTCCTTTGCGAGAAATTTCTGAACGGGCGCCGTAGTTCGGGTTGCAATTGCCCCGATAGTCCCAGTTGAACTTCGCCTGTCCGCCGTTCCAGTTGCCGTTCGCAACCTTGCCGTCAGGGAGACGTCTCGTTATGCCGCGCTTCTTCTGTGTCACCGAAAATCTTTTACAAGATTTTCTGCGTTTTCTCTGCTGGTATATGCAAGCATAGTATAAAGACGCGGCAAGCAATTTCTTTGTGTGGCAAATTGTTATCCCCCACTTTTGATTTTTGAGGATAAAAATCAAAAGTGGGGGACCAATTTCACAGCCGAGACTATTGTAAGAAAAAAGCCCGACTTTGTCATTCGCAAGAAGCGTAGACAAAATCGGGCCGTGGTAAGGTTCAAGCAAATCAGGTTTTAGGTTTAAGGGAAACCT